>JAOUKG010000177.1 GCA_029882725.1 Cyclobacteriaceae bacterium | reverse complement strand
GCAAATTGCCATTTACTAATACCCAATCTAAAATAAATCAATTGCTGAATTCCATATTCAACTCCAAAAACCGGATCTATCGATGCGAAATCAGAAGATAACAGGGTGTTCCTTTTCCCGTCGAAAGTAAATCTGAGATCTCCCATGAGGGTCACATCCATTTTTTCCTTCTTAAGAATTGTCCGGCTAATACCTACCGACAATGAAGGAAGAGTAAGTTCAACTGCATTTTGAGGCAAGGTATTTCCCGTAGTTGAATAAACATCGTTAATCAAATCTGTTGAATGACTCCATGCGTTAAAAGTAGAAGAAGCATCTCTGAGCATAAGTCCTATATTCCATTGTTTAATCGTGGTTCTCGCAGCCAAATCGATTCCGAAACCCCAGGCTTTTGCGAATTTTCCCGCCTTACGATGTATAATTTTTACATTCCCTCCAACATCTAAATCTAACCCTGCTGCAGTGGCTAATTTTCTTCCGTAAGAAAAAATGAATGCCAAATCACTGGCTGAAAAGAAAGTAATATTGTCATAATTAATTACCCCCCCTGCATCGTATAAAAGCCGGGTATCAGGAATGTCATCTATTCCCATTCGTAATAATGTAAATGATAAACCCGAAACACTATCAATAGGTAAAGAATAGGAAAGAAAATCAAAAGCAGCCACACCTCCAAAGTACTCCGAATGCATGAAAGAAAGCGTTTGCCTTTCCTTCAAATCTGTTAAAAAAGCCGGATTCCAGTAACCGGCCTCCTCTGAATGTACACTTGAAGTCATGGCACCCCCCAAAGCAAGTCCCCTTGCTCCAGTTCCAATTTGCAAAAATTCATTACTGTATTTGGGTACTGTAACCTGAGAAATACCCTCATGAACATTCAATAGTATAAAAAGTATGACTAAGAAATTATAGACAAAATTCATGAATCAAATATACATTTTTTTGTGGATTTGGGGAGTAGAGACGCGATTTATCGCGCCACTGATATAAACCGATACATCGCGTATATGTTAAACCAGGAGACACGTATATGTTAAATTAGCAGACACGATCAGTGTTAAACCAGAAGACGCGACAATTGTAAATTAGAAGACACGATAAATGTAAATTAGGAGACACGATAAATCGCGTCTCTACGGTGTTTATGAAAATTTTTCTGGCTTTAAACAGTATCTATTCAAATTAAAATAACCAACAACTTTCACATCACCCCACTTCCTAAAACACACAAATCACCTCATAAATTAAATTTAACTACTATTTTTTTATAATCTTTCAAGGGTATTTAAAAAAATATCATTTTTTTTCATATAGTACTCGGCCATACATAGTACTTTCCCGTATACAGTATTGAATACATAAATTAAATATCAAAACAACCATGTATGAATCTTGAGAACACACAGGTGCAAATGCGGAAAGGAGTATTGGAATACTGTATACTGCACATTATTTCACGAGGTGAGGTATATGCCTCTGATATGATAGAGGAATTGACCTCAGCACGGATCATGGTAGTAGAAGGAACTTTGTATCCTCTGCTTACCCGTTTGAAAAATGCCGGACTGGTAGAATATAAGTGGGTTGAATCTAAATCAGGCCCACCACGTAAGTATTACATACTGACCAGCGAGGGAACTTCATTTTTAGAAAGCTTGTCTGCCACATGGGCCGATCTAATTGAATCAACCAACATGATTACCCTAAAAAAGAAATCGACAACTAAAGCTAAAAAAAGTAAAGAGGCATCAAGTACTACCAAATCAACTACTGAGAAATGAAAAAGAATATCAGCATAAATATAAGCGGAATCATCTTTCATATTGAGGAAGATGGATACGAACAACTAAAGAAATATCTCGACAGTATCTCCGACTATTTCTCCGGCTTCAAGGATGCCAAAGAAATCATTTCCGATATAGAAGGCCGTATTGCGGAAATATTCTTATCAAAATTATCTGATATAAAACAGGTAATTACCAGCGATGACGTTCAATCTTTAATATCCACTATGGGGAGTATTGAAGATTTTCAAGCAGTAGAAGATCCCACAGAGGAAAAATCCCAAAGCTCTCATTCAGGTGAATACAGCAAAAAACAAACTTATAATTCTCCATCAAACAAGGAATTAAAACGGGATAATACTCGTAAATTATTGGGCGGTGTATGTGCGGGAGTAGCTGCTTATTTCAACATTGATCCCATCTGGATTAGACTCCTTACTGTAATTCTTACTGTAGGAAGTTCTGGAATTATATTGATAGTTTATCTGGTAATGTGGGCTATACTTCCTGCTTCTGATTTTTCGGAAGAAACACAGAATGCGAAAAAGATGTTCAGAAACCCGGAGGAAAAGGTATTAGCAGGCGTTGCCAGTGGTGTGGCTACCTATTTTGGAGTTGATGTAAATGTGGTCAGAGTTCTTTTTGTGGTCTTTGCCTTTTTCGGAGGTACAGGAATTTTAGCCTACTTAATTCTTTGGATTATACTTCCCGAGGCTAAATCCATAACAGAAAGGGTTCAAATGAAAGGTGAACCCGTTACGCTCAGTAATATTGAAACCAATATTAAAAAAAGCCTTAATGTAAAGGAAGATGAAGAGGAGAACCTTCTTGTAAAAGTGTTATTATTTCCTTTTAGACTTATTGCAACGGTAATAGGCGGTTTAGGAAAAGCATTCGGACCACTTATGCTTTTTATAGTCGATTTCATTCGGGTAGCTGTGGGTATTGTAATAGCTTTTATGGGTATCTCTTTTACTGTTTTGGCTATAATAGTAATTGGTATAGTAACTGGTATATTAAGTGGAGGTGTAATTTATAATTGGACATTTGACAATGCTACGGGTATTGGGCAGCCTATAATGATGTTCTTTGAAAGTATACCTACGGCTTCCTACATAGTTGCTTTTCTGGTTTTAATCATTCCTTGTATCCTGTTTATTCTTTTAGGCATAAGTGTAATTGCTAAAAAAGTGGTTTTTAATGCGGCTGTAGGTTGGTCCTTATTTGGAATATTCATTATAAGTGCAATTTTATTAAGTATTAATATTCCGGGTATTGTCTACACCTATCATGAGGAATCCCATTATGAAGAATCCCTTGAGTTTCCCGTTGACCATCAGGTGTTTATCTTAAAAGCAGATCGATCCAAGGGCATGAACGATTATGAAGTAACAGATTTATATTTAAAAGGGCATAAGGGCAAAGAAATCAAAGCAGTTTTGGATTTTACTAGCCGGGGAATTTCAAGAGAAGATGCCATAAATAATGCGAAAAAAGTGAAGTATGATATTCTAAAGAAGGATTCTGTTTTTTGGTTTGATTATAATATTTCTTTCGAAGAAGATGCCCCATTCAAATTTCAGGAACTGGATGTAACATTCTATATGCCTTACAATCAACCTTTTATTGTTGATAAGAGTTTAAGAAACTTATTGAGTTACCGATCCATAGAAAGGTATGGCTATCAAAAAAGGCAGCTTGAAACCGAGAACCAATGGGTTATCACTGAATCAGGGTTAGAGTGCCTTACTTGCGACAAATTGAATGATGAATGGACTTCAGAATCGCACAGAGGTAACTACTCAAGAATTATTGACCTGAATAACTTTAATTCTGTTCTGGTAAATAGCTCCATTACAGTGGAGATAAGGCAAGGCGATACATATAAAATTGAATTAAAAGGCGAAGAAGATTATATTAATGATGTAGAAATACTCCAAAATGATGATGAGATAGAAATATCATTCAATGAAGACTTAACTTCTGCAAGAAATTTTAGCCGAAGCAGAAATGATTTAAAAGTCATGATTTATATGCCTGAATTAATCAGAGTTGACCTAAATCAAGCCTCAAAATGTACGGTAAGGGGATTTGAGGGTGCAATTATGGAAATTGAAATGAACGGAGCTTCTTTTGCAGAAATAGATGCCGACATCAAAAACATGGACCTCAACCTCAATGGAAGTTCCAAATTAAAACTACAGGGAAAGGGTGAAGAAATTTCGGTAGTTGCGAATGGCAATTCTGATCTGGATGCATACAGCTTTAGATCACGTCTGGCAGATGTGAGTGCGCACGGGGCCTCTACGGCTCGTTTGTATGTATCCGATACCATTTCAATTAACAGGGACATTGTTAGTTCGGTGAGGCATAGAGGAGGTGGAGTGGAAAAATAAATAAAGATAAATCGGGATTCCTTATGTAAGTAATCCCGATTTATCTATTATATTTTAGTTTCACACGTTAGCTTCACATGAAATAAAGCGCATTCATATGAATTGACAAGCTCTTTTCTTATAAACCAGGATACCCTGGGTTCTGTGGTCGGAGGTTAGGATTATTAATCATTTCAGATTTTGTAAGAGGAAACAATAAATGCATATTTTGCAAAGCTTGATTTGAATTCGGGTTCACATGCCCTACAAAATCATCAAATCCATTGCTTGTTGTATTATACACTTTTCTCAAACGCACCATATCAAACCAAGTAATCCCTTCAAAACATAACTCATGCCATCGTTCCCTCCATATGGCTTCTCTAAAAGAGACTTGGTCGAAGGCCCCCAACAGAGGAGTGGTCAACTGTGCTCGATCCCTTATTTTCTTAAATGCATCATAGGCATTCTGACCTGGTCCATTCACTTCATTATCAGCTTCAGCATAAATTAACAGAACTTCTGCAAAACGGATGATAGGTAAATTTAGATTGTCCTTGGCTGTTCCCGATACTCCGAAGGTACCATTGGCAGTCACATTAAAGTGTTTGAAAATATAGGGAGCTCCCAAATCAAAAGAGGCACCACTTCCGTTTGTATAATAAGTGCTATAAAAATACCCTTCCTGATCTTTTGCTCTAAGGTCTCCTACTTCATAAGAATTATAAAAATCTACAGTGGGAATAGTGCTACCTGTTCCGGAAGGTCCCCGGTATGTAACAGGTTTGAAATTAGGAAACATATTCCCCATTGGGTTTTCAGCTACTTCTGCATTGTACTGAATGCTAAATATATGTTCAACAGTGTTATTTAAACTTTCATCGTGTACCTCCTTATAAGTGCTAAAAAGATCAATACTCCCGGCATTGTCAATAACCTCCTTGGCTTTAGTTGCTGCTAAATCAAAATAGGTAATGCCCTTGTTCAAAGGCTGTCCTGCCATAGTTAAATAAACCTTTGACAATAATGACTTTACAGCGGATTCCGAAACGCGCCCCGAAGGATCTGTCCATAACAACCCAACGTTTTCAGCAAATTTCAGATCTTCAACGATCTGATTATAAACCTCATCCTGAGCATTTCTGGCAGGGTAAAAATTAGTCGAACTGAAAGTTTGTGGTTCTAATATTAATGGTACATCACCCCAAATTCTTACTGCATAGAAATAGGCCCAAGCACGAAGAAAATGAGCCTCTCCCAATATCTTGCTTTTGTAATTTTCATCCATTGGAATACCGGGAACATTCTCAATAACAAGATTAGCGTTGGCAATAACCCTATATACACCTCTCCACCAATTCTGAATATGGCCGGTATTAGCATCATAAGTAAGTGAGTATAAGTTGTTTAAGTCTGAGTTTTGTGCTGTTTCTGTTGTTGTTGTTCCGGTAGGGGCCTCCAACAACTGCCAGTTTGACGAAAAAATACCAGCCCCGTTACCAATAAATCTGGTATCCGAATAAACTGCGGCTATTGCTGATTCTGCGTGTTTTTCAGTTGTATAGAAACTTTCTGGAGTTAAATTTGAGGGATCCTGTTCATCCAGAAAATCCGAACAACTGATCGCAGCAAACAATATACCTATCAAAAAGGATATTCTGCTTATTATATTGATTTTCATTTTTATGTCGTTTAAAGTTATATAATGATTTACAGGCCTATTTGAAAGCCGAGCATATAAATTGTTGGTTTGGGGTATTCATGCCACATCATTCCTTGTGAAAAAGCATTATTACCGTTATTACCACGGATTGGAGTTACTTCAGGGTCACCAATCAACTCATCATCAACAATTAGAAACAAATTTTGTACTGATGCATAAACCCTAAGCTTATTCATTTTCAACCTGGATGTGGCACTTTCAGTAAACTTATAACCTAATGCAATATTTTTACCCCTTATAAATGAACCGTCTTTAATCCAATGCGAATCCACATTGGTCACATAACCCGCACGAGTATCCCGAATTTGAGCAA
>JAOUKG010000176.1 GCA_029882725.1 Cyclobacteriaceae bacterium | reverse complement strand
GCAAAATCAACAAATGATAGTGCAATCATTGAAACGATAACAAAAGTGGCCATGAGTACCACGTATTTTGATTTCATCAGTCGGGCATAGCTTACCCTCTCTGTTCTTTTTTGCCCCGAAACATTATAAAGTTTTTTAACCGCTATAACAATTAACATTAGAAGAACTCCGGATGCAGCAACGAAGCTTATTTTGAGGAGGTCAACTGCTTGCATTACCTGCAGTAATAGAGGTATTGAAAATAAAGCGAGGATGGATGCAATTAATTGACCCGTATCTATACTTCCAATAATTTTTTTTGATTCGCGCAATGAAAAAATTCTACCAAACGTTCCCCAGAAAACCAATAAGGTAAGGTAATTGAGTGGGAGGAGAAGAATGAAAATTATGCGATAAACTTCCCTTGTATCTGTAAACCTTTCGAGCGCAATCTGAACACCAAATAAAACAATTGTCATAAGGGCAAGTGTACTTATGGCAAGTGTTTTATATTTTATTCTACTTTGAAAAAAGTTGTAAATACTAGTAAAGATAAGACCAGCGGCACCGGATAATAAAATAGCAAGAGGTAAGTCGGTTTTTTCATCAAAATTTTGAAGAAATAAAGCAGAAGCACTCACGTCTAATGTGGCCAGAAATATACCCATAAAAAAACCCATGCCAAGCATAAGTAATACACGAGTTGCCTGAGCTGGCTCAATATCCAGGAGTTTAAAAAAGAATTTCTTCATACATTAAATGCAATACAACTTCTAAATTAGTAAAAAAACTTAAATATAGAGTTATTTAACGATTTTTCATGAGAATTATTAAGTTCATTCTGGAACAGTATTTGTTAAGTTAATGACATGTATTTTTTATTTTGTTCAATAAATTTCAGTTCTTTACATTAAATTCTAATTAATATACCCAAAAAATGAGGAAAGGATTTCTGTTTTTTTATAGTCTTTTATCGGTTTGTTTTAGTGTGTTTTCCCAAACAATTCAGGTTAGCAAAAAGTACCAACTGGAAAAGGTAGGCAATCAGGTAAACACGAGATACGACGAAGCAGCACCTGTGATATCTCCGGATGGTAATACATTATACTTCTTTGTAAATAACCATCCAGATAATACTTATGGTGAAGAGCGATCTCAGGATATTTGGTATTCTGAACGTCAGAAAAATGGAGAATGGGGTCCGGCTATCCACATGGGAAGCCCATTTAATATACACAAATACAACCAGGTTTTTTCAGTTTTAAATAATGGAAACACACTTTTGATAAGAGGAGGAACCCGTAAGGATAAACCGGGGTTTTCATTTGTTCAAAAATCAGGTAACTCCTGGTCAAGACCAGTAGAACTTAATGTTGATGGGTTTAACGATATGTATGTAGTTGGATTTTATGGAGCAACTATGTCTGAAGACGGTCAGAATTTATTAATTTATTTTAGTGAAGACAAAAGAAGAGCCTACAAATACAATGACTTATATTATTCAAAAAGGATCTCTGGCAATAAATTCAGTCGACCAGTTAAGGTTCAGGGTACTGTAAATACCATTATGGACGAATTTGGTCATTACCTTTCTCCCGATAATAATTCAGTTTACTTTGCGAGTGACCGAAGAGGAAAAGGGTTGGGTGGTGCCGATTTATATGTAAGTAAAAGACTTGATGACACGTGGCTTAAATGGTCTGAACCTGTAAACCTTGGTGAACCCATTAATACTCGTGGATTTGACGGCTATATTTCCATCGATATGGAAGAGAATATCTATGTGGCTATGGCTGGAGCACGCATGGACGGAGGGAATTTGGATATATACCATGTAGTACCGAAAAATTTCGTGTTTAAAGTAGAGGGTACAGTAGTAAATAGGAATACGGGTGATTACCTTGAAGCACCTGTTGATTTGATATTTAATGGAAAAAAAGACACCACTATAGTTTCTTCAAGAAGAGACGGATCTTTTGAATCTTCTCTACCCGGAGATGGTTCATACAAGCTAACAGCATCAAAGGCTGGGTTTAGTAGTGCCTCCACTTCTTTTTCTTTGAAAGATATGTTTAATGATACTACTGTTCAGGTAAGAATTGAGCTGATTCCGGATGCAAAGGATATGCTAATTATTGGAAATGTATATGATATGAAAACGGGGGAATTAATTCCGAAATCAAACATTGAGATTATTGCAGAATCTTCAGGGGATAAAGACTCAGAGTTTGTATCCGAAAACGGAAAATTCAGTCAGGTAGTAACAGACGAAGGAAACTTCACTGTAAGGGCAAAAAAATCGGGGTATCTGGAAGGTGAAGGAAGCGTGGAAACTTTTAAAGATGGGGGCGAGTTCCCTGTTGATATTTATCTTGAGCCCATTGAAGTAGGTACCACGGTAGTCTTGAAGAATATATATTTTGATTTTGATAAAACCACATTGAAGTCAGAATCTTTTGTGGAATTAAACAAGGTTGTTTTGTTTTTAAATGACAACCCCACGTTGGAAATAGAATTGAGTGGCCATACCGATAGTAAGGGATCCGATTCCTACAACGAGCAATTGTCGCAAGGTAGGGCCGAATCTGTAGTTGAATATCTTATTGAGCAAGGAATTGATTCTTTTAGGTTGATACCAAAAGGATATGGCGAATCAAAACCTGTAGCTACAAACAATACAGAAGAAGGGCGGGCAGAAAATAGAAGAGTTGAGTTTACGGTACTGTCTAAGTAATTGATAATTGATAATTGATAATTATCAATTATTTTTTGAGGTTTTGATTATGGATGTGAGCAAACGGATGAGTTCAATACAATTATTCTGATTTATGGTGTATTCATTTTTTGTGAAATACTGGGATTGGAAAAGTAGTGCCAACCAATAGTCGGTCTCATTAGCCTCTTTAAGGGCAATTGAGAGTTTGTGAATAAAATCAGCCTTGCTTTCGGCATGTTCACTTTCCCTGACCAAAGCCCCAATTGAGGTTCCTGATCTTAACAACTGCTTTGACAGTATATACTCTTTTTTTTCACTCGTAAGGTATTTATAAAGTGAGATTACCTCTAATGCAAAATTGAAGGATTTAATTTTTATTATATTTTCTTTCATATATAAATATAACAAAAAAAATATATTTTATAAAATTATCAATTATCAATTATCAATTATCAATTATCAATTATCAATTATCAATTATCAATTATCAATTATCAATTATCAATTATCAATTATCAATTATCAATTATCTAAATCCACTTATTCCGCCTAAAAACATAAAGTAAAACAAGGCCGATAGCCCCCATAATACTAAGGAGGATAAAGTAGCCGTATTTGTACCTGAGTTCGGGCATATTGTCAAAGTTCATTCCATAAACACCTGCAATAAATGTAAGGGGAATAAATATTGTGGCAATTATAGTTAGTACTTGCATAACCTTGTTGGCTTTCAAGCTGAGGTTAGTGGCATAGGCGTCTTTCAGTTCCACGGTCATTAATATACTCGTTTCAATATTTTCAAATACTGCCAGAATATGGTCGAAAACATCTTTGAAATAGGGCTGTACACTTTTATCAACCAATTCACTGTCATAGTCCTGAAGAAGTTTGGAGATGTCTCTCAAAGGCAAAACAGATTTACGCATCCTTAAAAGTGTTTTTTTAATGTGTTTAATTTCTCTGATGATGGTTTCATCTTGTTTTGTTTCAATAAGATCGTCCAGAAATTCGAGTCGTTTGCTCAGGTAGTCAGTGCAATGAAAATAATGATCTACAATCACATCCATTAATGCGTACATCAGGTAGTCTGCGCTTCTTGACCTAATTTTGCCTCTTCCATTTCTAAGTCTGTTTCTTACAAAATCAAAAACATCGCCTGGCATTTCCTGAAAGGATATCACATAATTTTCTCCCAAAACAAAGCTTATTTGCTCCACTTCAATTGTTTTTCCGCCTTTACTCAGGCTTATCATATTCATTGTTAGAAAGAGATAATCATCGGTTTCTTCAAGTTTAGGCCTTTGTTCTGTATGCATAATATCTTCCAAGAGCATACTATGTATTGAAAAGTGCTTCCCAATGGCTTCAATGATGGCGGGATCGTGCACACCATCAATATTGACCCAGAGTGTTCCTTTTTTTTCTTTGTATTCAATAACTTGTTCTATCGTAAGATTTTCCTTCTCTTCATACTCATCGTTATTGAACCAAATGACTGAAAAGGTGGGGGAATGTTTCGTTTTTTTTCCTACATATACAAGGGTGCCTGGAGGAAGACCTGTTTTGATATTGCTGTAGTTTTCCATGTTTCCGTTTTACTTTTTAATTTAAAAGTTTTTTATTCTCCTTTATCCCTATCAATATATTTTTCTTTACACCAAAAGTCCAGCCACCATTTATGTTTTTAGTGAAAATGAATTTCTGTATTTTGGTTTGGGGTGTAATTTTATGAATTTCTCCATTCACCCTGATTTCCACATTCAATTTATTAAAATCCGGATTGGAATGTGTCCATTTATAGAATAAAACACCTTCATTGGAAATAAAAAATTCCATTTCGGGCACTTCATTGCTGTTTAAGTATTGCGAAAAAAACCAATCGTATTCTTTCCCTGTTTTTTCGTTTACCACTGAAATGAAATCGGCAGAATTTACCGTTGTATATTTGAATTTTTCGTAAAAACTTTTCAATATTTCAAAGAACAACGGGTCATTATCTAACTGGACTCTCAATGTGTGAAGTATCCATGCGCCCTTTACATAGACATCTGCACTTTTACGAAAGTGGAACCACCGCCTGTCTTTTACACCCACCACTGGATATTTGTTTTTGATAAAAAGTCTGTATAATCCCAAGTGATTCTCATAGGCATTATAATCTTTTTGGTCTTCAAAAAACAGCCCTTCGGCATAAGTTGCAAAACCCTCCTGCAGCCAAACATCGGCAAAATCGGAGGCTGTTATACTATTTCCCCACCATTCATGTGCTGCTTCATGAACAATAATGTAGTCAGATCCGTCACTTGCAGAGTTTTTGTATTTGTTCCCATAGGCAATGGCCGTTTGGTGCTCCATACCTTCATACGGACTCTCTACTAGTTTAAACCCATCCCGATACCAAGGATATTCCCCAAAGTACTTTTCATAAGAAGCTAAAAGGGGGTGTAATTGTTGAAAGTGATTTTTCGCTTTTTCGTAGTTTGGTTCCAGAACGTAATGATCCATTTGTAAGTCCTTGCCATTTATTCCCGTATAATGATCTTCCAGATGCTTGAATTTTCCCACATAAACGGTGACATTGTATGTATTGATAGGGTAGGAGATATACCAATTAAATGTAGTTTGGCCGTTTTTGGTTTCCTTACCTTCAAACTGACCATTTCCAATTGCCATCAGTGATTCAGGAACAGTGTAATGGAGTCGCATACTGTCGGGTTCATCAGAATTGTGGTCTTTAAGAGGCCACCAAATACTGGCCCCCTCCGATTCACAGGCCACACCTACCCAATCATTATGATCTTTGTCTTTTTTCCATACAAAGCCCCCTTTCCACGGTGGTTTTTTTGCTACCGGTGGTTTTCCCTTATACAAAACTTCCAAAGTGAATTTCTCCCCTTTTTTGCGTGGGTGGATAACAAAAACACCTCTATACTTCCTGAAAAATTTCAAATTTTCACCGTCTTCACCATTTTTAAGTGCTAAAATTTCGAAGTTTTGGTGCAGATCAATTTGCAGCGTGTCAAAATCTGTTTCTGCTATTGCGAAAATTTTAACAGTGCCTTCCAACAGCTTCTCATTAGGCGAAATTTTTACCGCTAAATCGTAATAAGTTACATCAAAGCACGATCTGTATGGAGTCATCTCCCCCAATTGAATTTCCTCTGCATTGAATTTAGGCATCTTTCCCGGGTGGGCAGGGTTGTGAATATTTATGTGCACACCCATCAGTGCACAAGCCGACAAAAGCCATGTCAAAGCTAAAAAAAATACAATTTTGTTTAAGACCATTTTATTCTTTCCAATAATTAATTTTTGCTATACAACAAATGAGTGAAGGGATCAAAAGTGATGCTTTCAGGTCGAATTTCTACAGGTATTGAGAATTTTTGACTTCGTTCTTCTACTTTTAACTGATGTGCGGAGGTATTGTTATTTTTATCTATTGCTATTTCCAGGGTGAATTTGAATAGATTTTGTTGCTTTTGTGTGACCTTAAGGTCTACCGATTTCTTTGATTTATTATATGTCCATTTAATATCCAATTCGGGATGTCCCGGGGT
>JAOUKG010000175.1 GCA_029882725.1 Cyclobacteriaceae bacterium | reverse complement strand
TCTTTATAAATTTGACCTTTTGCTGCTTCAGCAGAAGCGAACCATTTCTGAGTCAAGATCCAGGGTGAAGCAGTTGTCTGTACAGATGGAAGGGATAACAGGTTTGGATATTACAGGAGCAAAGCTTCAGGAGCCTAAAAATGTCTGGCCCGATAAACCCTCTTCCTGGGAAACAAATGAGGTGCAGCTATTGGGTTTGCAGCAAACCAAGTTGGATTTGCAGCACGATTTACTTGCCTCATCACGATCTCCGGTAGTTGGATTATTCCTTCAGGCAGGGGTAGGGCAACCTCATCCTTTGAACTTTTTCAACACAGATTTATCGGGCTATTATTTGGGTGGAATTCGTTTGAACTGGACCATCTGGGATTTTAATAAAACAACATCCAGTCTAAGGATAAATCAGGTGTATCGGGAGCAATTGGACCATCGGCGAGACTTTCTAAATGATAAGAACGACAGAGAGTATGTTATGAAATCACAGCAATACGAGGAATTGCAGGAACTGATGGTTTTGGACCAGCAAACAGTGAATTTGCAGCAGAAAATAACTGATCTTTCATTACAACAATTTGAAGAGGGGCTTATTTCTTCAACTCAATACCTCGATGAGAAAACCAGGATGGATTTGGCTTTGATCCAAATGGAAATGAGGGAATTGCAAATTGGAAAAATTATATACGAAGCAAATCAATTAATTAATTAGTGTAACTCAATAACTATGAAAACCAAAATCTTTATACCCCTATTGACACTTATCTTGATTTCATGCAACAATGATATTGAGCACCGCCTGGCAAGTGGCCATTTTGAGGCTGAGGAAAGAGTAATATCGGCAGAATTACCCGGAAAAATACAACTTATAAAGTTTCAGGAGGGTGAGTTTGTAAAAAAAGGAGAGCTTATAGCCATTCAGGATACCGCTACCTTGTTTTTGTCGGTAGAGAAGGTCAGGGCCACCATGTCGGCATTAAGGCAAAAGTTGAGCTCTGCCGATGCTCAGGTAGCAGTTTTACTTGAAAAGCAGGATTATTTGAAGAGAGAATTAAGCAGAATTGAAAAATTAGTGGAAAGTAAAGCCGTTCCTCAAAAGCAAAAAGACGACCTTGAAGGAGAGTTACTTGTTGTGAAAAGACAAATTGAGGCTACAAAAAGTACAATGAGTACGGCAAACAGAAGTATATTAAGTGAATTGCAACCCCTTGAGGCACAAATAAGAATTTTAAATCAACAGATTTCGACGGCTTATATTAAAAGTCCTATTTCGGGTATGGTTGTTCAGATTTTTACACACGACGGTGAATTTGCCGGGCCAGGTAAACCGGTAATGAAAATTGCAGATACTGATAATATGGAATTCAGGATGTACCTGACGGGAGAACAACTGGCTGAAATGAGAATAGGACAGAAAGTGAGTGTAAGGCCTGTAGGTAAGGATGGAGGGACATTATATGAAGGTGAACTTTATTGGATTTCTACAGAGGCGGAATTTACCCCAAAAAATATACAAGCTGCAGATGAAAAGGCGCAACTGGTGTATGCTGCCAAAGTGCGATTAAAAAACGATGGAACACTGAAAGTGGGTATGCCTGCCGATTATGTGCAAAACAACATCGGTTTAGAATGATCAGGGTTGAAAATATTTCGCATAGTTATGGAGAGGTACAGGCCCTTCGTGATATTTCGTTTGAAGTTAAGAAAGGTCAGATATTTGGACTAATTGGTCCGGATGGGGCGGGAAAAACTACCTTGATTCGTATTTTGACTACGTTGATTTTGGCAGATCAAGGAACGGCTTTTATAGATGGTATGGAAGTGCAAAAGGAGTATAAGAAAATACGGTCCCAAATTGGGTACATGCCGGGGCGGTTCAGTTTGTATGAAGACTTAAGTATTCTTGAAAATTTAAACTTGTTTGCTGCTATTTTCGGAACCACCCTAGATGAAAATTATCATTTGATAGAAGATATTTATAAGCAAATTGAGCCTTTTAAGCACCGAAGGGCTGGTCAGTTATCAGGAGGAATGAAACAAAAGTTGGCACTTTCCTGTGCAATGATTCATGCACCAAATGTAATTTTTCTCGATGAACCTACTACAGGTGTAGACCCCGTTTCCCGAAAGGAATTCTGGCAAATGTTAAAGACTCTTAAAGAGCGGGGAATAACAATATTGGTTTCTACTCCCTATATGGATGAGGCAGCTATGTGTAGTGAAGTGGCTCTTATTCACGATGGACAATTTTTGGATATTGATACACCAGAAAAGATAATTTCGAAATACAAACCCTTGTTGTATAGAGCAAAATCAAGTAAGAACAATGCATTGTTAAAAGAAATAAGAAATTCAGGTTGGACAAAATCGGCTTATCTCAATGGTGAATTTGTACATTTTACAGTTGAAGATTTGAATGATGTAAATAAAATAAGAGTATTTATACAAAAACAAGAAATAGAAATTATGGAATTTAAAGAAGTCAACCCCTCCATTGAAGATTGTTTTATGGATTTAATGCACTCCCCAACAGAATGAAAGAAAACATTAGCATAGAAGTTTCCAACCTTTCCAAACATTATGGCAAATTCAAAGCCGTTGATGAAATTACTTTCGATGTAAAGAAAGGAGAGATTTTCGGCTTTTTAGGAGCCAATGGTGCCGGTAAAAGTACGGCCATGAAAATGCTTTGTGGGTTATTAGGACCCACATCGGGAGAGGGAACCGTGGCAGGTTTTGATATTTATAAACAATCGGAACAGATAAAAAAGAACATCGGTTACATGAGTCAGAAGTTTTCTCTGTATAACGACCTTACGGTATTGGAAAATATGATTTTTTATGGAGGCATTTACGGCTTATCACGGAAATATATAAAAGAAAAGACTACCACATTATTGAAGGAGCTTGGATTTGATGATAAGTTGGGAACCATGGTGTCCTCGCTTCCATTGGGTTGGAAACAAAAAATATCTTTTACTCTGGCTCATATTCACAATCCGGCCATTGTGTTTTTGGATGAGCCCACCGGAGGTGTTGATCCCGTTACAAGACGTGATTTTTGGGAAATGATTTACAAGGCCGCAGAAGGGGGAACCACCGTATTTGTAACTACTCATTACATGGATGAAGCGGAATATTGCGACCGTATTTCCATGATGGTGGATGGACAAATACATGGATTGGGGTCGCCGGCCGAACTTAAAAAACAATTTGAGAGCACAAACATGGATGAAGTATTTATTAAACTGGCGCGTCCCAATGAAAAGGTTTAACGCATTTGTATTAAAGGAGTTTTATCACATCATGCGGGATTGGCAAACGCTTCTTATACTGATAGGTATGCCCGTTGCCCAAATTTTGTTGTTTGGTTTTGCCATAAGCAATGAAATAAGGGAAGTTTCTATCAGTTTTGTTGATCAGGACAATAGTAGATACAGTAGGGAAATACGACAAAAAATTGATGCTTCCAACTATTTTAAGGAAGGAGTAGAGATATATGATACACAGGAAGTGGAGTCGTATTTTCGAAAAGGGGAAATAAAAATGGCCATTGTGGTTCCTGAAGGTTTTGCGGAGCAATTAGTGAATGAAGGAAACGGTCAGTTACAGGTTATTATTGATGCTTCTGATCCCAATACAGCCTCATTATTATCCAACTACATTCAGGCAATTGTACAATCGTATTTAGATGAATTTAACAGGGGTGCTAAACCACCGTTTTTTATTGAAGTGAGAAGTGAACTGGTGTATAATCCGGAGTTGAAGGGAGCCTATTTGTTTGTGCCTGGTACCATATCGGTTATTATGATGCTGATTTCTGCCATGATGACTTCCATATCCATAACACGAGAAAAAGAACTCGGTACTATGGAAGTACTTTTAGCCACACCCATGTCACCTGTTCAGGTTGTTTTGGCAAAGGTAGTACCCTATCTTTTATTGGCATTTTTTAATGCGGTGGTGGTATTATTGATGGGCTATTTCATTTTCGATGTGCCTGTTAATGGCAGTGTACCCTTGCTATTGGCTGAGATGCTCCTTTTTATTGTTACTTCACTGGCTTTGGGAATTTTTATTTCCAGTATTACAAGTTCTCAACAAGTGGCTTTGATGATTTCCCTGATGGGGTTGATGTTGCCTACTATTTTGCTTTCTGGGTTTATTTTTCCTGTAGAAAATATGCCTTTACCTTTACAAGTTATTTCGAATATAGTACCTGCAAAATGGTTTTTACTGATAATAAAGGGGATTATGATCAAAGGCCAGGGAATTGCCTTTTTCTGGAAAGAGACACTGATTTTATTAGGTTTTACCCTGTTTTTTGTGGTTTTGAGTATTAAGAAATTTAAAATCAGACTCTCATGAAAGTATTATTTTTCATATTGGAAAAGGAATTCAGACAGATTTTCAGAAACAAAGCCATGTTGCCGATCATTTTCGTGATACCGGTAGTGCAGTTGATGATCTTGTCTTTTGCTGTAGATTATGAAATAAAAAATTTAAAACTGACGGTGGTAGATGCTGATCGTGGTGTTTATTCAAGAAAATTGACTGAAAAATTCACGGCTTCAGGATATTTTCATTTGTTGGAATATACCTCGGACAATGAGGAGGCTGCCAACCTGATGCATGGATGGAAAACGGATGTTATTTTAGTTATTCCCAATGGTTTTGATAAAGATTTGATGAACGATGAAGTACCTTTAGTTCAGTTGCGTATGGATGCTGTAGATGGAACCAAGGCGGGGATGGCAGCCGGGTATTCACAGGCAATTATTCGGGATTTCATTTTTGAACTTGTTGGAGAGGAGATGATATCAATGAACAAGCAGCCAGAGTTTTTATATAAGGGTGAAGTGATTCCTATTAATTACTATAATCCTTATATGAACTACAAAGTATATATGGTACCAGGTATATTGGCCATATTGGTTACAATGGTTGGGGCATTTTTGTCTTCTATGAATATAGTAAGAGAGAAGGAGTTGGGTACAATTGAACAAATTAATGTAACCCCCATTGCCAGGTATCAGTTTATTTTGGGTAAAACTATTCCTTTTTGGGTGATTGGTTTGTTTGAGTTTTCCATTGGTTTGGTTGTGGCTCGATTGGTTTTTGATATCCATGTGGAGGGGTCTCTTTTTGTATTGTATTTCTTCACTTCCATTTATTTGTTTTTGATTTTGGGTTTTGGGTTACTTATTTCTACAGTAACGGCCACACAGCAACAGGCGATGTTTATTTCCTGGTTCTTTTTAGTTATCTTCTTATTGATGGGTGGTTTATTTACCCCTGTGGAAAATATGCCAGATTGGGCCCAAAAATTTACTTATGTTAATCCTGTGCGTTTTTTTATTGAAGTACTTCGGGGAATTATGCTGAAAGGGGCGGGTTTTACAGATTTATTGAATCAGTTTATGCTTATATCCGGTTATGCAATTTTATTGATTTGGTTTGCAGTGAGGCGGTATAAGAAGGTAGATAATTAGGTTTTGCTGAAAAGCAGTAATTGATAATGCAAGAAGGAAAATTTGGATACTAATTAGGAGCTTCATGTAGAGTTGGGTTGTTTGTATCCTTTTAAATTGAATTTATATATTAACGCTAAAAATAAATAAAAAATCAAATAAATAGTTTAAATATTATAATATTTGTAACAGAAATTAGCCGTTTCAAAAATGGATAGATAATGCATTTGCAGGTATATTTAATTCGAAATTAAAATGAATAATATGCCAACCGTGATTGTGATTAATGGGTTTCGTTTGTATTTTTATAGCAATGAAAATAATGAGCCCATTCATATTCATATTCAAAAAGGAGATGGAAATGGTAAATGGTGGATTGACCCCGGATTGGAGGAAGCCTATGCGTATGGCTTTTCTTCAAAAGAACGTAAACAGATAGAACTGATCGTAAAGGAAAATAAAGATTTAATAATTGAAAGGTGGAATGAATTCTTTGGATGATATACAAAATAAACAGTCAGCTGACCCTTTCGACGTATTGATTTTTGAGAAAGGTATCAGAGCTAAAAATCTGTTGATTGATAAAGAACTCGATTTATTAGTGGTTGTCTTAAATAATGGTATAGTACTTAAAATGCATCTGTACGATTACCCTGTTTTACAAGGAGCAACCCTTCAACAATTGGAAGATTGGGAACTAATAGGTGATGGGGTTGGTGTTAGGTGGAAACAATTGGATGAAGACCTTTCAATTAAAGGGTTTATCAAATCCTCTGCTTTAAGTCAGGCACTG
>JAOUKG010000174.1 GCA_029882725.1 Cyclobacteriaceae bacterium | reverse complement strand
TGAATCTGAAATGGTTCAAAGTCTGGTGGTCAACTCAAAAAATCAATTAGTAATATTGGGAGTTACATCATCATTTAATTTTCCTACGCACGATCAAGCTTTTGACAGGAGTTTTAATGGAGGTAGCCCTATAATGCCTATAGCTGGAGTTCCTATGTATAATGGCTCGGATATTTTTGTTGCAGTTTTGTCAGAAGATGGTTCCCAGCTAATTTCTTCTACTTTTTTAGGAGGTAATAATAGTGATGGTGTTACATATAATGCGGATAAATTAGTGAAAAACTACGGAGATGAATCCCGAGGTGATATATACGTAGATGAATTCGATAATATTTATGTAGCAAGCCGTACTAATTCCACTGATTTCCCGGTTATTAATGCTATTCAGGATAAATTGAGGGGTGCTTTTGATGGTGTTATTGTAAAATTAACATCTCAACTGGATCAAATTTTATGGAGTACCTATTTTGGTGGTGAAGATACTGATGCTGCATTAAGTATCAAGACAAATTCGAATGGCAATATTATTGTAGCCGGCGGTACCGCTTCCCCTGATTTATATCCTCAATTTTTAAATACATATTTTGGTGAAATAGATGGTTGGGTAGCTGTTTTTAGTCCTGATGGATCCATTTTGGAAAGTGGGAGGTATGTGGGTACTTCAGGAAGTGATCAGTCTTATTTTGTAGATGTTGATATATCAGATAACGTGTACCTTTTTGGTATTACCGATGGGGAGTATCCTATTCAGGGTAATGTTTTTCAAGAGGGGAGTGGCCAGTTTATCCATAAGTTTTCCGGCGATCTTTCTGCGAGTATATTGTCTACCAATTTTGGGAACACTTCATTGGGTCCGGATATTTCGCCTACGGCATTTTTAGTAAACGATTGTGGTAATATTTACCTAAGTGGGTGGGGAGGAATATTAAACGATTATGAAACAAACTATTTTAAGGGAACCACAATAGGGCTTCCAATTACATTAAATGCGTACCAGGGGGTAAGCACAGGCAACGATTTTTACCTAGCTGTATTTTTAGATGATATGCAGGAGTTACTTTACGCTACTTTTTTGGGAGGGGGGATAAATCTTACTCACGTGGATGGAGGAACAAGTAGATTTGATAAAAAGGGAATTGTTTACCATGCTGTTTGTGCTGGCTGTGCTGCCGGAGGGTATGCGAATTCAGATTTCCCTACTACTAATGGGGCTTGGTCTAATCAAAATAACAGTAGTAATTGCAATAATGCTGCGTTTAAATTTGATTTATCTTCATTAGATGCTCGCATAACTACTTATGATGAGGAAATGGAGATTGAAAATTTAACGGAATTTTGTATCCCGGATAAAACATTGTTTGTCAATACGAGTATTGGTGGTGTGAATTTTGAATGGGACTTCGGCGATGGCCGAAAAGTAAATACAACCTCAAGAGATCCTATTTTACATGAATACAAAATTCCGGGAAAATATAAAGTAACTCTTCGAATTATTGACACGAGTACCTGTGCAGAGGAAGACGATACATTCATTTATTTGGATGTGTTTAAATATGACTTTAAAAGTTCGGAAGATGCTCTGATTTGTGATGGAGAAGCTTTTTTACTGGAGGCTTCAGGTGCCGATTTTTATGAATGGAGTTTGAAGGATCAAACCGTTGTTTCAAATGCGGCTTCATTTTCAATAACTCCTTCAGAATCGGTAGAATATTACTTAAGATCAACCAAAGGAATTTGTGAATATCTTGACACTGTGTTTGTAGAAGTTCTTAAAAAGCCAACAATAAATGTTGAAATTCAAAGAAGTTGTTCCGATGGTATGAAAGTAGAAATTAAAAGTGAAATTGTGGGAATGACAGATTATAATTGGGATATGGGAGAGGGTACGATCATATCAGATTCAATATTTGTTTTTCAGTACAATGAGGAGGGTGATTACCAAATACGCTTATCTGTGGAAAATGAAATTTGCCTAACACAAGAAGTATTTCCTGTGAAGATAAGGCACAGGTTAATTCCTTCCGTTTTTACACCAGGTATAAAGGACAACAAAAATGATTCGTTTGTTATGAAAGGAATTGAAAATGCAAGTTTGGAAGTATATAACCGTTGGGGACGAAAGGTTTATGAAAATCCTGATTACGATAATTCCTGGACAGGGGAAGACTTATCAGCAGGTACCTATTTTTATTATGTAATTGGAGAAAATAAGGAAAAATGTAAAGGTATCGTTCAAATTATTAAGTAGGTTCCTCAGTTATTCAGTATAAATATTGAAGAGACAAGAAATTAGATTGAGTTTTTACAAGGTAAAGTAAAATAAAACAGACTGCCTTCACCCTTTTTACTACTCACACCTATTTGGCCATCGTTGTGGTTTATAAATTCTTTACACATTTGAAGGCCAAGTCCTGTGCCTATTTCTTGTTTACTCCCTTCTCTGATTATTTGGTCCGGGCCAAACAACAAATCAATCTGCTTTTGATCCATACCCACTCCACTGTCTTCTACGTAAACTGTAATTTCGTTCTCTTTTTTTTCTGAATAGATATCAATACGATCGCCTTTTGAACAAAATTTTATAGCATTGGAAACTAAATTCCTGAATATTAATTTAATCATCTCATTGTCGGCATGAACCAAAGTGTCTGGTTTAATTTTATTTTTCAGTTTTATACCTTTACTGTTTACTGTTAAATGAAATAATTGCAGTGTGGTATTGGAAATTTCATGTAGATTGATCTCTTCCTTATATACTTGAATACCGTGTAGCTGTTTTTTTGTCCAATAGATTAGATTCTCCAGAAAACTAACCATTTCCTGAATTTGAAATCCTGCTTCAGACATTAACATTTTAACCTCGTGCATTTTAAGGGCATCGTGGTTTATCAAATAAATCAATCCCTGAAACGAATTTAACGGAGCCTTTACATCGTGCGAAATGAGTGAAATCATGCGATCTTTAAAATGACTATTTTCTTCTAATTCAGATTTTTGTTTCTGTAATAACTCATTTTGTTCTTCAATATTTTTATTCACATCTTCAATCTCTTTGGTTCTGTATCTAACCATTTTTCGTAATTGAATATTGAAATAAAGTGAAGTTAAAACTAAAAACAATAAAGAGATACCTCCAATCCAACTCCATTGAATCAACTCATTTATATATCTTTCCTGTTTTGCTTCTTCATTATCATATATAAATGAATCATAAAAATCTGGAGGAAACTCACCGACAACATTAAGATTGGTTAGGACGTTTCCCATTCGTAGCCACTTACCTTTGTCCATTTCACCAATTTTATAATGAAGAGGAAGTATAAGCGAGTGAATTACGGTTTCAGCTTCATGTTGTAGGTCTTCTTTTGATTTTGTGTTTGCTGGCATTTGATTTATCCAATCAATAACTTCCTCTTGGTGTTCTATAGCATATTTCCAACCTTTTAATGTTGCATTTAATATCTTTTCAACTCTTTCAGGGTTTTCTTTTAATTCTTTTTTTGATGTATAAAGGGATTCACCATAAAAGTTAATACCATATTCTATAGGTCTGAATACATTATATTCCCTGGAAAGCTGACCTCCTTTATCAGGTAAATCAGTAAGATAATAAGATATTGCATCAATATGATTCAAGGCATCCAAATAGGTGGTTGGTTCTGTGAATTCAATTTCATCCAAATTTACTCCCGCACTCTGTATCATAGCCTTAAGCTCAGTTCCTACAGCCACTTTTTTGCCGGATAGGTGGTGAAGGGCATGTATATCTTCACTTTTTTTAGTAAGAAGTACCATGGGAGACATTTGAAAGATAGCGGCAATAACTGTAATATCTGTCCTTTCCGGTGATCCCAGAAGTTGACCTCCGGTTGCAACGCCATAGTTGTATTTACTTTCAGAAACCTCTTTTATACCCCAGGAATTATTATATTCAGGAAAAGAAACATGTAATCCTTCCATTTCATAATACCCCATTTTTTGGGCAACATAATATCCTGCAAATTGAAACTGAGGTGTCCAACCTAAAAAAATGCTTACAGAATCAGTTGGTTTCTGTCCAAAGACGGAGAATATTGTTCCATTAAATAACAGAACAATTAAAAGGATGATTCCCGAAAGATTCTTTATGGTTACTGGCATAATTTTTAAATCCTTTTTCTAATTGATTTTAGCTTTACGATTTTAGCATAAAAGTAAAACTATGAAATTTTATACTACTGAATGGTCTTTATTTTGACAAATGAATAATAGCCAGTTAAGTTATAAAACACATGTTTCAGGCGTAATATGGATATTAATATATAACAACAATTCATGTTATTCATTTTGGTTGTTGTCCATCAATAATTCTTCACCTGCTGCAATTTCTACATTTGTTAATTTATTTAAATCAAGTATTCCATCGGCTGTAATTTGTGTTTTCCAAATATATAAAGCCTTGAGGTTTCTAAAATTTTTTAGATGTTGAACGGCATTGTTACTGATATTTGTGCCATACAGGTTCAAATATTCAAGTAATGGAAGTTCAGTTAATAGGAGAATTGCATTGTCTGTGATTTTTGTATTCTCAAGATGTAGTTTTATTAAATTGGGAAATTGTGTTATAATCTTTACACTGCTGTCGTCAATTTCTTTCCTTCCACCAATATCCAGCCAAACAATATACTCCTTTATTTGTAACAAATCAGTTAAATCAGCATTGGAAAATTCATCTTTAAACAAAGAGTAGTTTATTTCGAGGTAATTTGCTTCTTCACTTATTTTTTTGATAATTACCCCTTTCTTTTTCATTTCAGCTATTATTTCCGGATTTGGATCCGGAATTTTTTTGAGAATGAGTTTGTCCCATGTAGTTTGTGAAGCAGTGGTAAGTTTGAAAAGCTTGTCTTTCACCTCTTCGGTAATTGTGACATCAGCTACTGTGGTATTAAAAAGTTTACCCTGGTTAATCCACCATTTTATTAATGATATTTCACTGTCGGTTAGTGGATCCCTGCCTTCAGGGGGCATATGATCTTCGTCTTCACCTGGTAGGGTAACCAATTTATAAAGACTGCTCTTAGTATGATCTTCAGGTATAATAACTTCCCCGTTTTCACCACCTTTCATTATGCCCTCAGGATTATCAAGGCGTAATTCCCCTTTTAACTTTCTTGAATTATGACAAGAAACGCATTTACTGTCGAATATAGGGGATATGATGTCTTCATAAATTAATGCTTCAGGAAGGTTTTCAATCAATTTTCTTTTAACATTCGCCTTATTCTCAATATTAAAAATTTCTGTAACTCCCGGTGGTAGATTTTCCAGCAAAAAGTCATCGCCATAAGTAAGGTTTCCCCCTTTATGACCCGTTATTGCCAATAAGATTACTAATAGGGTATAGCCCAATAAATAGCTTTTCCGGTTAACTTTCGCATTAATAAGATATAAAATAAAGGAAAATAGTCCAGTGAAGATACCCATCCATTTGTGCAAGAATATACCATCATCACTATATCCACCCTCCCAGGATAAAAACAATCCCAAAACCACAGATATAATAGCTGTAATGCTTCCGAAGAGTAGAATAAGTGGTAAAATTGGCTGAATTGAATGGTGTTTTCTTTTCTGTGACAGTAGTTCAAGGGTAAACCCCAAAAACAATATACCTATAGGGAAATGAATTATCAGTGGGTGAAACCTTCCTGCAAATAATTGAAAATTGGTGAAGGATTCGAAAATTAAATAAAGGAGAAATAAACAAATTATTATTCCTGAAACTACAATCAAACTATTTTTTTTCATAAAATCAGGCTATAATATCATTGATAACATTTCCATATAAATCAGTGAGTTTGTAATCCCTTCCCTGGAAAAAATAGGTTAATTTTTCATGATCCAGACCAAGCTGATTTAATATGGTTGCCTGGAGATCGTGGATTGCAACCCGGTCTTTCACGGGGTGGTATCCAATCTCATCGGTTTCTCCAAATGTGAATCCCTTTTTAATTCCTCCTCCTGCCATCCACATGGTAAATGCCTCAGTGTGATGATCTCGCCCTATATATTCCATCACTTTTCCCCCTCTATTTTCCCGCATGGGAGTCCTGCCAAATTCACCGCCCCAAATAATCAATGTTTCGTCAAGGAGCCCTCTTTGTTTTAAATCTTTAAGTAATGCCGCAATAGGTTTATCTGTTTCCTGGCATTTATTCACAAACCCGCCGTTAAGAGCTTCACTTTTGGATGCACCGTGTGAATCCCAGCCCCAATCGTACAATTGAATAAAACGAACACCCTTTTCAACCAAACGCCTTGCTAAAAGGCAATTA
>JAOUKG010000173.1 GCA_029882725.1 Cyclobacteriaceae bacterium | reverse complement strand
CCTAACGGGACGGGGAGAAAGATAATTAATTCTTTCTATAAACATATTATCCCTACGGGATAAAATTCACCGTTTTGTCCCTGAAGACACTAAGCTCTAAATCAGGAGGATTAGCATACGTAAACCTGCGAAACGTCATCCTTCTCAGGAGGAACTCGGGAGAAGGACCGAGCCTTTATTCACCGCAGCTTTAGCGAAGGTGAATGAGGCAGGGAGGAACACAAGGAAAATAATGGATGCAAAATAGATGGTATTGAGCATTGTTTAACACCTAGTGAAATGAATGAAAGAGGGGGTTACTGTATCTGCTGAATTCATTCATTTCAAATTTTAGGTAGCACGCCGATAGTTTCTTTATCTATTAACCCGTTTAAAACAAATAAACATTTAAATAAGAATAAATAATAGATTAGGTCCGATTGGAGGTTCATTAGTACGGTACTATTTTCTAAAATATTTGACCTGTATTGGAATTATATTGTATAAAACGGTTACATGTAAAAATGTCGCATGACTTGGTCTTTTCTGCCTTTTACATAAATATATCCTCTGTTTCTTTCTTAAAGAGTTATTTTTGTGTGAAAGTAGCAGGAGAGACTATGCATGCTACTTTCTTACTTAACCCAAACGCTAATGAAAAATTCTATTTTATCAATTATTTTTGTTTTCATCTTTTCATCCATTTCATTTGGACAGGCTACCTTTCCGATAAATGATGTAAAAGATGAAAGAATAGATGCTACGGCATTTATCAATGCAAACATTGTCACTACAGGTGAAAGTGTGCTACGCAATGCTACCATGCTGGTAAAAGATGGCAGAATTGTAGCTATTGGAACCGGAATATCAATCCCCTCCGGTTATAAAACCTTTGATGTAAAGGGAAATTATCTTTATCCTTCCTTTATTGATTTAAACACTTCTTATGGTCTTCCGGCTTTGGAAAGAGTCCGCGGCGGTGGCTGGGGAGGTGTTGAACAGATACAATCGAAGACAGACGGTGCCTATAATGGTAATCAATCTATTAAATCAGAGTACAATGCCTCTGATGAATTTACAGTTCAGGACAAAGAAGCCGATAAATACCGAAAAATGGGATTTGGAACTGTATTGAGTTTTAAAGAAGATGGTCTGGCACGTGGAACATCTACCTTGGTTACTCTGGGCTCTACTTCTGAAAACAAGGTAATGTTAAAACCAGTGGCAGCAGCTCATTACTCATTCAACAGAGGAACCAGCCGTCAGAGTTATCCTGTTTCCTCCATGGGTTTTATCGCACTTTTAAGGCAAACTTACCTTGATGCAAGTTGGTATGGTGCACAAAAAACAAAACCTTACAGCGATAAATCTTTGGACGCATGGATTGAAAGCCAGTCATTGCCTCAATTTTTTGATGCAGGAGGTTGGTTGAATGCATTAAGGGCAGATAAACTTGGCGACGAGTTCAAAGTACAATATATAATTAGAGGTGGTGGAGATGAATATCAGAGAATGAATGAGATCAAAGCAACCAATGCTTCTTTGATCATTCCATTAAATTTCCCGGCGGCTTTTGATGTAGATGACCCCTTGGATGCTCAAAGGGTTTCATTGGCTGACATGAAACATTGGGAACTGGCTCCTGCTAATCCTGCCTGGTTAGAGAAAAACGGAATTTCTTTCGCAATTACTTCCGATCAAAGTGGAAGTAACTTTTGGGATAATCTAAGAAAAGCGGTTGAGTATGGCCTTTCAAAGAGAGTTGCACTCAATGCTCTTACATCAGTTCCTGCTTCTTATTTAAGAGTGCAAGATCAAGTTGGAACCCTTGAAAAAGGGAAATTAGCCAATTTTATAATTACTTCGGGCGATTTATTTGAATCGGGAACTGTGATTTATGAAAATTGGATTCAAGGTAGCCAATTTGTCTTAGGAGATATAAATGCTAAGGATCGTTCCGGTGAGTACACTCTTTCAATTGGTGAAAAAGATTATAAATTCAAAATAACAGGTGAACCGGGTAAACATGCCGCTGAGATAAACATTACTGATACAACAACACAAAAAGTAAACCTGAAAATTGATAATGAACTGGTTAGTATGAATTTCAATTCTACTGAAAAGGGAAATGAAGGTTTGATTCGTCTTACAGGATGGTCTAAAAACACTGGTTTTCAGGGAGAAGGAATAGATCCTAAAGGAAATTGGATGAGTTGGTCGGCTGTCAGGACAGGTGATGTTGAAAAGAAAGAAAAATCTGAAAATGGGAAAAAATCGAGTCCTGTAGAGTTAGGTGATGTGATTTACCCATTTGTTGCCTATGGGTCGAAGGAAATGCCAAAGCAGGAGACTATTCTTATTAAAAATGCAACAGTATGGACCAATGAAAAGGAAGGAATTCTGGAAAATACAGATGTATTATTAAAAGGTGGTAAAATTGCGAAAATAGGTAAAAACTTAACAGATCAGGCAGATAGAACCATTGACGGAACGGGAAAACACGTTACATCAGGAATAATAGATGAGCATTCACATTTGGGTGCAAGTTCAATAAATGATGCAGCAACGAATTCTGGTATGGTACGAATTGGAGACGTTATTAATTCTGAGGCCATAGGCTTATATAGAGCTTTGGCTGGTGGAGTTACTGCCTTACAAATTTTGCATGGAAGTGCCAATCCCATTGGTGGCCAATCGGCTTTGATAAAACTAAGGTGGGGTGCCTCACCCGAAGAGCTTAAAATTAAAGGAGCTGATGGATACATTAAATTTGCCTTAGGGGAAAATGTAAAAAGAACAAGCAACAGTAGTTCAATACGTTTTCCGCAGTCGAGAATGGGAGTGGAGCAAGTGTACATGGATGCTTTTTCTGCTGCCGTTGATTATGAAAAAGAATGGAAAGCCTATAATGCTCTTTCTAAAAAGGAAAAACTGTTGGCAACTCCTCCCAGAAGGGATCTGGCCATGGAAACTATGGTTGAAATTATTAATGGTGAGCGTTTTATTTCTTGTCACTCTTATGTTCAATCTGAAATTAATATGTTGATGAATGTGGCTGAAAAGTTTGGTTTCAGGATAAACACTTTTACTCATATTCTTGAAGGTTATAAAGTAGCCGACAAAATGAAAGAACATGGTGTAGGAGCTTCTACATTCTCTGATTGGTGGAATTATAAATGGGAGGTTCGTTATGCAATTCCATACAATGCCACAATTATGAATAATGAAGGAGTGGTTACAGCGATAAACTCTGATGATGCTGAAATGATTCGCAGATTGAATCAGGAGGCAGCGAAGTCTATTAAATATGGTGGTACATCGGAAGAGGATGCATTAAAAATGGTGACATTAAACCCCGCAAAACTATTGCATCTGGATCAACGAATGGGAAGTATTAAGACAGGAAAAGACGCAGATGTTGTAGTATGGTCCGGACATCCTTTATCGGTTTATGCAAAACCAGAACAAACCATAATAGATGGAATTGTTTATTTTGATTTGAAAAAGGATCAACAACACAGGGAATACATTGCTTCAGAAAGAGCCAGAATCATTGAGAAAATGAAAGGTGAAAAACAGAATGGAGGAAAAGTAGAGCGAAGAAGGAGCTCTGAAAGCATAAACTTTCATTGTGAAGACCTGTTAGGAGTAGAAGCTGACCATGTACAACATTAAACAATCACGAAAATGAAATCAATTAAATATATATTTCTACTTATAATTTCAATAAGCACGGCAAACTTATTTGCACAGGTTCCTATACCGGCACCAGCACAGGAAAAACCTATATTATTGAAAGGAGGAACTGCCCATTTAGGTAATGGACAGGTTATTGAAAATGCAAATGTAGCTTTTGAGCAAGGAAAAATTACTTATGTTGGAGTAGATTCACCCGGTGACGAATCAAAATACGATGTGAGAAATATTTCAGGAAAACATATTTATCCAGGATTTATTATTCTGAATAGTCAGGTAGGTCTTGATGAAGTGTCCAGTGTTCGAGCCACCAGAGATGGTGCAGAGACAGGAGAATTAAATCCCAATGTACGTTCTCAAATTGCTTTCAATACAGATTCTGAGAATATCCCGGCGTTTCGTTTTAATGGAATATTACTTGCGGAGGCGACTCCACAGGGAGGTGCAATTTCCGGATCGTCTTCATTGATGGAGCTTGATGGCTGGAACTGGGAGGATGCTACCCATTCGATAGATGTGGCAATTCACATGAACTGGCCGGGGAAAAACAGAAGGCAATTTGATTTTTCTACTTATACAGTGAGTTATGGTCCCAATCCTGATTATGATAAAACATATCGGGAGATTAAAAAGTTGTTTGAGGATTCCAAAGCATATAAATCGGCCGGTTCCAAAGATAGAAACTTGAAATTAGAGTCTATGTTGGGCTTGTTTGACGGATCAAAAGTGTTGATAATCCATACGGAAGAAGCTAAGGGTATGGTTGAATCTGTAAAATTTGCTCAAGAAATGGGTGTGAAAAGGATAGCGATAGTAGGTGATGCCGAGGCTTTGTTTGCAGCCGATTTTCTGGCTGAAAATAAGATACCTGTCGTATTGCCAAAACCTCATGCCTTACCCGACAGATCGGATGATGATTACGACCTTCCTTATAAGCTTGCAGTGGAATTAACAAAAAAGGGAGTTGAGGTAACTCTTTCACATAGTGGTATGCTTGCCAATTCCAGGAATTTGCCTTTTTATGCAGGAACATCTGTAGCCTGGGGAATGAGCAAAGAGGATGCATTGAAAATGATTACTTCCAATCCTGCTAAACTGTTAGGTGTTGATAAACGTGTGGGTACTTTGGAAACAGGTAAAGATGCTACTCTTTTCATCTCAGAAGGCGATGCCTTGGATATGCGAACAAGTGTGTTGATAAGTGCCTTTATAGGGGGCAGGGAAATAACCCTTGATGCACGGCAGCAGTGGCTATTCAAAAAATATTCCGACAAATACGGACATTGATTGTTGTAGTAATGTACCGGGGTGTATGTGTTTCGATTGTGCGTAAAATTTTACGTCTGTACTAAACATATGCACCCCGGTAAATTTTAGCCTCTTTTTTTTGGGTACTTTTTTAAATGATCTGAATGGTATTTGTTGGGGTCGTTTCCGTCAAAATCCAAATCTATTTTTACGGCTCCTACCAAATTAACAGTTTTAAGACGTAGGGGTAAACGTGTCGTTACTGTCCAGTTCTTACCATTTAAAGTTATATAAACGCCTCTTTGGTTGTCGTAGTAAACATCATAATCTTTGAAGTACACATATCGGGTTTTGGCTCTGTAACCGTGTGCTGGAGCCCAGGGTGGGGGACCATGTCCTTTCTGTACACTTGGATTTCCCTTTCCTTTATTTTTATTGCTATTTCCCTGGGCGTTGGCATCAAGAAAAGAAATACCAACTAATAAAAGCACACTTAGTCCTATATATAATACCTTTTTCATAATTTTAATGATTGGTTAATTTTCAAATATAATTAATTTTTTATGTTCAAATCAAAACGCCGTATCCCTATTTGGTTAATAACACGATTATCAGCTTGTTTCTATATACTATTTACATCCTCTTTTGTAAACGCTCAATTGGCACGTGACTATGGTATTGAAATAGGTATACTGGAAACCGGCAAATACAATGCCATAACTGATGTACATGGGGTGAGAGTTGGGCATGTAACTTTAAGTAAAGGAGATTCGGTAAGAACTGGAGTTACAGCAATAGTTCCCGCTGAAAATGTTTTTATGAATAAAATACCGGCCGGTTTCTTTGCAGGAAATGGGTTTGGAAAATTTGCTGGTAGCACACAGATCATGGAACTTGGGAATCTTGAAACGCCAATAGTGTTAACCAACACTATGTCGGTGGGAACTGCATTTAATGCCGTGGTGAAGTATACAATCAATCTACCTGGAAATGAGGAGGTGCGTTCGGTAAATGCAGTTGTAGGTGAAACAAACGATAGTTACCTGAATGATATTCGTGGATTACACGTCAGGGAAGGTGACGTAATAAAAGCTATTAATGATGCAAAAGGAGGCGTGGTACAACAAGGAAATGTAGGAGCAGGCACGGGGACTTCTTGTTTTGGATTTAAAGGTGGAATAGGCACATCTTCAAGAGTGTTGCCAGCTTCATTGGGTGGATATACCGTTGGTGTGCTTGTTCAATCCAATTTTGGAGGAGTTCTTACAATAGATGGAGTGCCAGTAGGAGAGGAGTTAGGTACCTATATGTACAGTAAAGCCCTTGAATCGGCCGATGGTTCATGTATGATAATTGTGGCGACTGATGCTCCTATTGATTCCCGTAATCTTGAA
>JAOUKG010000172.1 GCA_029882725.1 Cyclobacteriaceae bacterium | reverse complement strand
GTCTTCCCTCTTTTTAAAATGATAATTTAGGTTCCCCTGACTTATCCCCGTTTCACCGGCTATAGTCCGTAATGTAACCTGTGAAAGCCCCCTGGAATTAAATAAGTCCAACGCTGTTGATAATATCACCTCCTTCGTATTCCTCATAATACAAATATAAATAATTTAGTAAATACGACCTAATTTTTAAAACTATTAGTATATTTGACCTAAATTAAGGTTGAGATGAAAAAAATAACGATAATAGGTGCTGGTATTGGTGGACTTACCACGGCAATTGCTCTAAAAAAGCAAGGATTTGAAGTAGAAATATTTGAACAATCAAAAGAATTTACCAATGCTGGTTCCGGAATACTTTTAGCTCCTAATGCTATGCAAGTATTTAAAACCATAGCTGTTTACAACGATGTTCTCCAAATGGGTAATTATGTTAAACGATTGAAAGCGGTAACAAAAAATTTATCCACTTTGTCGAACATGGAATATAAAAAATTTGAAGATGAATATGGAGTTAAAACTATAGCCATCCATAGGGCGACCTTACATAAAGTATTAATGAGTCATTTAAGTGACATTCCCATTCATGTTAATAAAAAAGTGGAAAGTGTCTATCAGGAAAATGAAGAAGTGCAAATATCCTTCACCGATGGCTCCCATCATAAAACTGAATTATTAATCGGCGCAGATGGTTTGCACTCACCCATCAGAAAATCCATATTCAACAATACTTCACTAAGAGACAGTGGCCAGGTTTGCTGGCGGGGAATTTCAGAAATAAAATTAAATGGAGGGCTTGAAGAGGAATTAAATGAATGCTGGGGTAAGGGAAAAAGGTTCGGTTTTGTAAGAATATCATATAATCAGATCTATTGGTTTGCCGTATTAAATAAAAAACAATATCCCGATTCAAACACAAATCTTACCAGTGCTTTTGAGTTGTTTCATCCAACAATTTTAAATCTAATAAAATCCACGCCTGCTGAAAAAATTATCCATAATGAAATATGGGATTTGAAACCTATTGAAAATTGGTTTTCAGGAAATATATGTTTGTTGGGGGATGCGGCACACGCTACAACACCCAATATGGGACAGGGTGCGGCACAAGCTATAGAAAGTGCTTTAGCTCTGAGTCTGTGTTTAAAAGAAAGTCCTGACAATACACAAAAAGCTTTTCAACGATATCAGGAATTGCGAAAAGAAAAAGCAAACTACATCACCAATACGAGCTGGAGAATTGGAAAAATAGCTCAGACCAATAATACTGTCCTTTGTATACTTCGAAACCTCATAAGCAAAGTAATGCCTGCATCGGTAATGGAAAAGCAAAACAAAAAGGTATATGATATTAATACTTATTCAAGGCCTTTAATTTAAGGGAGATTATTAGCCTTGTAACATATAAACAAGTCATAGGCATGAACAAAGTTTTGGTCTTTCAACTTTGTTCATGACCCCCGTAGGAGGGTCATGAGCTTCGATTAAACCCGAATTATTCAAAAGGATTTATTATTAATAACCCGGGTTAACATAATGAAAAAAAAGAAAACTATTTTCATTGTTGCACCATTACCCAGGTTCCTTTTTCCCTTAACTTAACAGCATTGACACGTTATTTATCGCATCTCTACGACAAACAACATCGGTAATCACAAATTCTGAAATCACTTATATTTCTCAAACCACCCTAAAATATAGGCAACCTTAGCCACCAAATTACTGGGTTGATTGGCAATTCCGTGGGAAGCACCCGGGATTCTTACCATCGCAGTTTCTACCTTATTAAGCTTCAATGCCGCGTAATATTGCTCCGATTCTGCAATTGGGGTTCTAAAATCAGACTCCCCGGTAAGTAGCATAGTAGGTGTTGTTACATTCCCTACATAGGATAAAGGAGACCTCTTCATATAATGCTCAAGGTTGTCCCAAGGCAAACCAGGGAACCAATATTGGTAGAATGTTGCCGGATTATCTGAATAGAGTACAAAGCTATACCAGTTTATTACAGGTTTAGCTACAACAGCCGCTTTAAAACGGTCTGTATGCCCTACAATCCAGGCTGTAAGCACTCCTCCCCCACTTCCTCCGGTAACATACAATTGATTGGTATCGATAAACCCTTTATCTATAACCACATCAACCCCTGTCATTAAATCATCGTAATCCTGATTGGGGTAATTGTGGTGGATAAGATTTGCGAAATCTTCCCCATAACTGGTACTTCCTCTGGGGTTGGTATAGAGAACCACATACCCGGCAGCAGCATAGAGCTGCACTTCAATTGAAAACCAGGGACCATAACTTGCAAAAGGACCACCGTGTATTTCCAAAATAAGCGGGTACTTTTTGGTCTTATCAAAATTGGGAGGATAACAAATCCATCCCTGAATTTTTTGCTTATCAAAACTGGATTCATACCACACTTCCTCTACTTTACCTATTGCTTTACGATTCAGCAAATCTGAGTTTACATCAGTAAGTTTTGCATTTCCTTTTTTTCCGGCAGCCCCCAGTTCTGCAGGGTATTCGGAACTTCCATACGTATAAGCAATATTTCCATTGGAGGCCAAAGAATATTGTCCGCCAGCGTATGGTCTTCCCAAAGACAAACCACTTACATGACTCACCACCTCCGTTGTTTTCCCCGTAAGGGTAACATTGGATACCTTGATATCTCCCTGGTCTTCGTACATAAAGTAGAGACTTTTACCATCGTCAGACCAATTCACATCACCGATGCTTCTATCTAAACCCGTGATTACCTCCCGGCTGTTTTTCCCGTCCAAATCCATAACATACAATTTGGAAAGCTGATACCCCAGAAACCTATCAAACATTCCTGTATAAGCAATCGTTTTTCCATCAGGAGAAATAACAGGGGCTGTATCGGGGCCTCTTCTGGCCGTTAACTCGGTAACTGCTCCTGTTTGCACAGAAACTTGTACAATTTCACTATTACGGGGGTTGTATTCCTTGTCTTCATGCATATTGACAGACGTATATAAATAGGAATCATTGGAGCCCCAAACCGGATTTCCGAAATCAAAATCGCCGGAAGTTATTTGTTGAGCTGTTCCCCCCTCAATGGAAAGAACAAAAAGTTGGCGTGCGCCCGACTGAAGGTATCCGGCTCCGTCGGCACGGTATTTCATATCGTCGATATATTTTGGAGGATCATTCCATTTGGCTCCTTTGGGTTTAGCTGGTAATTGAACCAGCGGTTTGGCATCTTCTGGCACAAACATTGAAAAAGCAAGCCATTTACCACTTCGGGACCAGGAAACCGAACCAGGGGAAGACTGTAAATTTGTTAGTTTGGATTCAGAACGGGTATCCAACCAAAAGCGATAAAGCTGCACGGAGCCTCCTTTATTCGATTTATAGACTACTTCTTTGCCGTTTGGCGACCATACAGCGGCAAAATCGTTTTGATTTCCCGTAGTGAGCGGTCTGTTCATTGTCCCATCAAAATTAATCATCCATAAATTGGACAAATTCCGATCGGTCATAATATCCTTAAAATTTCGGGTGTATATAATTTTCGAACCATCCGGGGAAATTTGTGGATCGGAAACATACTCCAGATTGAAAATATCTGTGAGCTCGAGTTTTGACTGTGAAAAAAGAGGCGCAGAAAGCGTAAATAAGAGAATAAAACCTAAAATATTTTTCATAAGTTTAGATATCATTTTTCAAGAATGATTTTATTGAACATTATATATTATAACTTCTAAAATTAGATAAATTAGAAAATAAATAAGGGAATAAATGCAATATTTTATCCTGCCAACCCACAAAATTACCTCTATGCGCTATCCATTGGTTATACTGTTTGCTATTTCTCTACTTCAATCTGATCCTATTTACTCGTGAACAGAAAACATGGACTATCCTATTCAGTCTGTATTGTTCACTTCCGTGAAATTCAACGATCAATTTTGGGCACCCGGAATTAAAACAAACCACGATATTACCCTTCCTTTCACTCTGGGAAAATGCGATGAAACAGGAAGGATAAAGAATTTTGAAATTGCAGGGGGTCGGGAGGGAGACGTAGCAGGCTACGTCTCTATGTGGGTATGTCGAAAATTCCTACATAACAATGAATAATTTTTGTTATCCATTCAACTGATTAATACTTTTGTCGATAATATTATAAATTATTAAACGTTGCGTAACTACATTCGCATACATGTCTATAAAAATTTCAAATCTTACTAAAGTATTCGGGAAGCAAAATGCTGTTGACAACATTTCTTTCGAAGTGGAAGAAGGAGAGATTGTGGGTTTTCTAGGGCCAAACGGGGCGGGTAAATCTACCACCATGAAAATAGCAAATTGTTACCTCCCTCCTACTTCAGGAATTGTGGAGGTTGCCGGCTACAATGTTACTGAGCAGCCCTTGCTTGTTCGACGTAATACTGGCTACTTACCGGAGCAAAACCCGCTATACACGGATATGTATGTGCACGAATACCTGCAATTTGCGGGTAAAATTCATGGTTTAAGTGGTAAAACACTTAAAAATCGTGTTGGTGAAATGATTTCATTGTGCGGACTTGAGGTTGAGCAAAACAAAAAAATTGAGGCGCTCAGCAAGGGGTACAGGCAACGTGTCGGACTTGCTCAAAGTCTTATTCACGATCCAAAAGTATTGATTCTGGATGAACCCACCACCGGCCTTGACCCCAACCAAATCGTAGAAATAAGAAATTTAATAAAGAATATTTCGAAAAATAAGACCGTGATTTTTTCCACGCACATTATGCAAGAAGTTCAGGCCATTTGCAATAGGGTAATTGTAATCAACAAGGGAAAAATTGTGGCCGACGATAACATTGCCTCCATTTTAAAAGGTAAAAATGAAATTATAATCCTTGCAGAATTTGAGTCTCTGCCAAATCCTGACGTATTTTCATCGCTTGAAGAAGTTAAAGGAATTGAAATCAAAGAAGGGTCTAAACTTGAGTTTACAGTTTCCGAAGACATTCGAAGTAAAATCATGAAAGTGGCTGCGGCAAATGACATTCTGATCATAGGTATTCAGGTAGAGTCGTCGAACCTCGAAAATATTTTTCATCAATTGACAACGGTAAAGCAGGATGATTGAAATAATAAAGAAAGAATTTAACAGTTTCCTGAGCAGTTTGATTGCCTATATTGTAATCAGTGTTTTCCTTACCGGAATTGGCCTTTTTATGTGGGTATTTCCGGAAACCAGCATTTTAAACTACGGTTATGCCGATATGGAGGCACTTTTCAGTTTTGGCCCCTATGTTCTCATGTTTCTCATTCCGGCCATTACCATGAGGAGTTTTTCGGAAGAATATAAATCGGGAACAATTGAATGGTTATTAACCAAACCCCTCACCGATTGGAATATCATTTTAGGCAAATATGCCGCAGGACTGTTGTTAGTGGTTTTTGCTTTAATTCCCACTGGCGTCTATTACTATTCCGTATATCAATTAGGAAACCCCGTAGGTAATATAGACAGCCCGGCTGTAATTGGTTCGTACATAGGCCTACTCCTTTTATCTGCTGTTTTCACCTCTGTGGGGATCTGTGCGTCAGCCATGACACGTAACCAGATTACTTCTTTTGTGGTAGCCGTTTTTCTTTCCTTTATATTGTATAGCGGCCTGAGTAGTTTAGCAGCCATCAATGTTTGGGCAGAGTTTTCCGTATTTATAGAGAAAATTGGCATTGTATATCACTACAATGCCCTGAGCAGAGGTTTGATTGACACCCGAAATGTTTTTTATTTATTGAGTCTGTCAACCTTTATGTTATTGGTAACCAAATTAATAATAGGTAGCAGAAAATGGTAAATTGGTTGAACACAAAATGGTTTGAAGATACCTTGAAATTTTCAATCGGGGTTTTGATTTTGGTCATAGCCAATCAGTGGTCTGCCCAATTTTTCTCACGTTTCGACCTCACCGAAGAAAAAAGGTATTCTATAAAACCAGCCTCAAAGGAAATTCTGGAAAGCCTCGACGACAAGATTTATGTAGATGTATATCTTGAAGGCGACCTCAACTCTTCCTTTAAGCGATTTCAAAAAAGCATAAAAGAGACCTTACAGGAATTCGAACTGTACAGCAATGGCAAAGTGGTTTACAACTTTATTGATCCGGGAACTGCTTTAAGTCAAAATGCACGCAATGAATTCATGTCGGAGTTGGCATCGAAAGGAATTCAACCCACCAATATCATTGATACCCGTGACGGGCAACGTACGGAGAAAATCATATTTCCCGGTGCTGTTGTTTCATACGGCACAGCAGAAAAGGGCGTGATGCTTCTCAGGGGCTTCAAGGCGAGG
>JAOUKG010000171.1 GCA_029882725.1 Cyclobacteriaceae bacterium | reverse complement strand
GCAAAGGCCAATGGGGAGAAGTATAGGCTGCAAAACCAAAAAAAGGTTTGTTGTCGTCTTTGTGTTTGCCTATATATTCAATCATTTTGTCTGTATAAAAATCTGTGGAGTAGCTTCCCTCCTTCCAGTGGGTTGGTTTTCCATCTTCTGTATACGGGGAAGTAGGTGCATTGGCAAATAGTCCTTGATCATTGTAATGATTACCTGCACCTTCAATGAGTGCAAAGGAATGCTCAAAACCTTTCTGAAAGGGATTGGATTCTGGTTTCCTACCTAAATGCCATTTTCCAACCATATAGGTATGATATCCTGCCATTTGAAGTACTTGTGGCAGGGTGAAGATCCGGTTTGTCAATCGACCTTCATACCCAAATTCATTAGTTACAAGTCCCTGTCTTCCCATTCCGGCAATATGATTATCATTACCTGAAAGTAACATTGCACGCGTAGGCGCACACATCGGGGCGGTATGAAAACGGGTAAACCTGATTCCTGAAGTGGCGAGCTTGTCGATGTTCGGTGTTTGGATATCTCCACCGAAACTGCCCAAATCTGCATACCCCAGATCGTCAGCAACAAGCAATAGAATATTGGGCCTTTTACCTTCCTGTTGCTGTTCTTCTTTTTGAGTATATGAAAAAGCTCCGAAAACTAATGTCAAAAACAATAACTTTTGGATTCCTGATCTTAATTCATGTTGAATACCAGGAGGTTGTATTTTGAATAGATAATTAGAGTTCACGGGTTGATGCTTTTTTGATTTTTTATAATGAAAAACAGATTTTGAAAAATGAATTTATTCGTTTACTTCTTCAACTTATTAAACAACCAAATATCCTTCATCTCTCTTTGTTCAGGAAATGTCCAATGTTGTATTTCCTGGAAGATGTGTAGTTCTTTTTCTGCTTTGAGTGTATTGTAGGCAGCGTACATGGATGTAGGTGGACAAACATTGTCATTGTACACCCAACTATACCATCCGGGTACGGTTACAAATCGAGAAAAGTTGACTACTTCAAAATATTTCGAGGTTTCAATTTTTTAAGATTTATTGGTATATCCCTCATTGAAAATACGTGGCCACCCTCCTGCCCTTCCGTGTATAAAACCTGTTAAGTCGGATAAGGCGGGATAAAAAGCAGCTATATAATCGATTCTCTTATCCAACGCAGCAGTAATTATAGAAAGTGCACCTCTCTGACTTCCACCGGTAACACCTATATTTTTACCATCGAAACTATCCATACTCTCTATGAAATCTACTGCTCTTACACACCCCAAATAAACACGTTTATAATACGCATGATCTTTATCATCTAAGTTGGTAGTCCAATAGCTGTTCAATGCACCTTGTATCAAATTATTGTACACACTGGGATCCAGATTAACAGGAATACCATGAATACCTATGGTAAAAGTTACAAAACCAGCCGCAGCTTCAGCAACTTCACCATAATAAGGTCTAATTCCAGCACCAGGCACATGTAAAATAGCAGGGTACTTTCCCTCCTTTTTTGGTTTGCTCAAAATACCGAAAATCTTTCCCTGGATATTGTCAATTTGCACATAATAAACTTCAGTGATTATTTGAACAATCTTATTCATTGTGTTCTACACAATTAAGCAACCGAATGAAAAGCCACCCGATTTCCTTCTACATCAATAAATACGGCCATAGAGCCATTCGGACCCAGAGATGTTTTAGGCATTATTATCTCTCCTCCGGCGTTTTCAACTCTTGAAAGCGGAACCGCCAAATCTACTCCTGCATTCAGATATACAAGAGCTCCTTTTCGGGTAGGTTCGTAATCAGGTGCACACATGATGCTTCCCCCAATACCCCCTCTTTCCGTCTCACAAGGAAAGATGGCCATAATAACTCCCATCTCCTCCATTTCCATGACTTCCATTTTACAGCCAAGAACTATTTCATAAAATGCTTTTGCTTTTTCGAAATTTTTGACCGGGATTTCAAACCAGTTAATTGCGTTTTTCATTTTTTATAGGTTTAATGTATATTCTTTCTGTTTAGTTAATTTAATAATTTCATTTTTTCTTAGTGTTGGTATTTACCCCCAATAAATTATTCAAACTTTAAGGAAAGTATTCAACTTTTAAATCAACAACCCTTCTATCTTTAGTAAAATTCCTTCCTGTTCCAATTCCATTGTTAACTATTCATACATTAAACAATAGTATTTAAATGAATTAAAAAGGCTCTTCCACTACAAACTGAACTCACTGTATTTGGCCTCAAAGTAAAACCTGTTCATTCGTTGCAATAAAATTGGATAAATATTGAAGATAATATTAAAGAGTAGTAATACAAATGCCAATAAAAAATACCCTTTTAGCATAAATAAACACTGAACTAAAAGCGTTAATATAAAAGTAAAAATATGAGAAGTTTCTGATTGCCTCGTCTCTTCAATAAAAACAGGAATATACTCATGCCCTTTTCCTTTAATGTAAACTCTGCTATTCAGGTAACGAAAAAAGGAATTGATTAAAACCTTTCTGAATCCTTGTACACCTAAGATTTCAAAATATTGAGCCGTTTCAAAAGATCTTTTTTCATAAAAAAACTGTGGTAAACGAATGTATTTATAGGAATGAAATAACATAAAAGGACAAAACATAATAACCCAGGTAAGAAAAAATAACAGAAGAATTTGAATTACAATATGATTACTAATCGAAATCCAATTGAATAAGTAAAACCCTAAAACCAAAGAGGCCATAAATGATACAATGAGAATAGAGATTTTTACTGGATGAGTGTAGGATTGAAACATAATACTTGCTTTTTCTTAATTTAAACTTACATATTTCAGACCTAAATTAATTATTGGATTTTGCAAATGCCCGAATTGGATTTGCAAATTCTGCAAAACCTTATAAAAATAATAGCTCCAATATATAAATACTAAACCTGTTTTATTCATTATCTTGCTGAGTATTTTTAACCTTAATTTATGAAAAAGCTCTTTTTATTATTCTCTATTATTTTACTTTCAGGTGTTAATTACCTGTATTCACAGTCTTCCGATTACCGTAAAAATGTTTCGTCGGCAGCAGAAAAAATTGAACAAAAAGTTATTGATTGGAGACGTGACATTCACCAGCACCCTGAACTGGGTAATCGTGAAGTAAGAACAGCCAATTTAGTGGCAGAACACCTTCGATCTTTGGGTATGGAAGTTAAAACCAATGTGGGTATTACGGGAGTTGTAGGAATCCTTAAAGGTGGTAAACCCGGGCCGGTGGTGGCCCTTCGTGCCGATATGGATGGCTTACCTGTAGTGGAAAGAACTCCTGTTCCTTTTGCTTCTAAAGAAACTACAACCTACAATGGGGTGGAAACGGGTGTAATGCACGCTTGTGGTCATGATTCCCACGTGGCTATTCTCATGGGCGTAGCCGAAATTTTGGCCGGCATGAAAAAAGACTTAAAAGGTACTGTTAAATTCATTTTTCAACCTGCAGAAGAAGGTGTTCCTAAAGGAGAAGAAGGTGGCGCCGAGTTGATGGTAAAAGAGGGAGTCCTCAAAAGCCCCGATGTAGATGTGATTTTTGGGTTACATATTAATTCAAAAGCAGAAGCAGGTACAATTTCCTACCGGCCAGGAGGAATGTTTGCCGGAGTTGCAGACCTAAAAATAACCGTTAATGGCAAATCTTCACACGGTGCCGAGCCCTGGTCGTCTGTAGATCCTGTGGTTACATCTGCCCAAATTGTTAATAATCTGCAAACTATATTGAGTAGAAATATCAATGTTACAGAAAATGCAGCGGTGGTTACAATAGGAGCTATTCATGGAGGAAACAGATCTAATATTATTCCCGAAAAGGTTGAAATGCTGGGAACTGTACGCACATTGAGTGAGTCGGATGAAAAGTTGATTTTCGAGAGGATTAATATGATCGTTTCAAAGACAGCCGAAGCCAATGGAGCTACAGCTGTTGTTGAATTGCCTTATTCATCGCATTATCCTGTTACTTTTAATAATGTAGACCTGACAGCCAAAATGCTGCCTACGCTTCAAAATTCAGCAGGAAAAGACCATGTTTTTTTAGTGCCTGCAGAAACAGGTGCGGAAGATTTTTCTTTTTTCGCCAATGAAGTTCCCGGTCTTTACTTTTACATTGGAGGATCGCCCAGAGGCAAAAATCCCGATGAATCTGCCCCACACCATACTCCGGATTTTTATTTGGATGAAAGTGGATTTATAACAGGTGTGAAGGCATTGAGTAGCCTGGTATTGGATTATATGAAAGTGAAATAAAAAACTTTGATTAAACTTCCGAAATTCACGAAACCTTTCGAAGATTTTTGCCGTTTGGCAAGAGGCTTCGAAAGGTTTCGTAATAGTTAATGTAATGGGTTTAATTCGCTTTATTCAAAACCTCCTTTACCCTATCCAAAAGCTTTTCAACCGCAACTTCGGCTTGTTTCGTTGGTCGTACATCGGCACATTGTAGCACACCCAACATATGCAGTAATTTACTTTGCAGTCCTACAATAGTCTCTTTTTCCAAGGGGGTTTCATAGATGCTACCGTAGATAAAATCACCATCTTCCGGATTACCACTTCCCCGTAATATCAAGAACTTTTGCTTCTGTCCTCTTTTCCACTTTTGTTTCGGGTTGATTAACTTTTGATCCAACTACTCACGCATTATTTGCAGTGAGTTATAAGCATCGTAGACACATTGGGTTGAGTGGGAATACCAACGGCACCAACAGTTCTGCCTGCCCTGAAGGGTCCGATCATGCGGTAATTCAAGTCATGATAGTTAGATTCCGGCACCAATTGTGCAAAGAGGTCTCCAGTTATTGCTATAATAACAATGATTAGGAAGTGTTTCATAGTTGAAGGTAGGGTTATATAAAAACCATATACAGTTCAATTTAAACTTTTTAAAAATTCATAAGCAGTTATTGTTGAACTTTTTCTTCTATTACTCTATTCACATCTACAGACAACACTACATCTCCCTCTTTCCTTCCCGATTCAACATAATGGTGAGCTTCCACTATCCTTTCCATTGGATACAACTTATCAATTTTTGGTTTAATTACCCCTTTTTCAAATAATTCACTTAGATACAACATGTCATCTAACTTATGTTTTGTGAAATCTAGTAATACTTTTTTATTCTTTGTTTTTGAAACCCAAAGCCTTTGGAAAATATGTGATAATTTGGGGTTGGCAATCAGGAATACACCTTTACTTTTTAAGGATTTAACCGCCTTTCCAATTGAAATATTACCTACTATATCGAAAATCACATCATATTTCAATCCATTTTTGGAAAAATCTTCTTTCAAATAATCTATTACATGTTTAGCCCCCATTGATAATAACATATCCTGTTTTTCTTTTCTATCGATACAAGTAATTACTGCACCATAAAAGCGGGCAAGCTGTACAGCATAGGTGCCTATACTCCCTCCTGCCCCATTAATAAGAATTTCCTGTCCATTGGTAAGGTTTGCCATTCTAAGAAAGTGTAAAGCTTCCATTCCACCAAGACCTACCGTAGCGGCTTCCTCCCAACTCATATCAGGAGGTTTAGGTACCAGAACATTCGCTTTAGGATTATCAGGCAAACACAAATACTCAGCATAACCTCCAAAAGTGAAACCTGAAATACCATACACCTGATCACCTATGTTAAAACGTTTAACATCTTTTCCTACCTGTTCAATTTCCCCGGACAAATACCCCCCTAGAATTTTCTTTCTTGGTATAAAAATTCCCATGACAATTCTCAAGGGGATCCAAATCCAAAAGGGAAATGTAAAACTTCTCAGTTCACAATCGCCTTTAGTAATATTGGTAGCATGAATTTTAATCAGAACCTCATTATCTTTTGGGATAGGCTTTTCAATTACTTGAAGCTGAAGCACTTCAGGAGGGCCGTATTTTGTTAATAGTATTGCTTTCATCCTTGTTTTGGGAAATGGATTGATTTCATTGTTCTAATTTACAATAAACCATTACTTTTACGAAAATCCCTTACCAATTAGTAACGAAATTCCACCTTGTCAATTATGAAAATTATATTATCACTTATAGTTATTATTTTGTGCATTGAAAGTACTTCAGCACAAACAGACACAAGTAAAAACTTTATGATATACCGGGAATTACCTCCCAGTTCAGAAGAATTCACTGCAGGCACCATGGCCGCTAGAACGATAGATGGATTAGGATTCAGATATTATTGGGCAACCGAAGGTCTAAATGAAAAGGATTTGAATTTCCGTCCTACAGAGGAAGCCAGATCATCCTATGAAACCATGCTCCATATATATGATCTAA
>JAOUKG010000170.1 GCA_029882725.1 Cyclobacteriaceae bacterium | reverse complement strand
TACCAAAGGGGCCACTAAAAAAAGAGTAAGTAAAGCCCTCATTCCATAATAACTAAATCGTTCCCACAATTCAACCATAAAAAGAATAAATAAACCTCTGGGATGCCCCATTAATGTTGGGCCATTCGCTGCATGATTCGGATCGTTAATATCTAAATTACTCATAAAATAAACTTTTGTCTTTTATATAACTCTCTAAAGTAATACTATGAAACCTTATTACCAAACGAACCTCATCTGCCTATAAATTTATCACATCAGAAATCAGTTTTTATGAATTAAAAATTAAAAAAACAATATTATTCGTAACATTAGATAAAGTAAGATTACACTTATTTCAAGAAACTGTACATATAATTAAAATTTTAATAATAAAAGCCCTCAGTTACAGACGTTAGGACACAGTAAACTAAGTGTTTTTAAAATTATATTCAATTCTTTCAAAACCGTCTGAATTTTTACAATTGCTCGTTTAACTTTGCTAAACCACCCAACCTTCAAAAATTTATGAATAATCCTCATCAAAACACATTCCTTGAAGAAATAGGACTCTCAAAATCAAAAGCGTACTGGAACCTGGCTCCAAACGAATTAGAAGAAATAGCTCTCTCAAAAGGCATGGCCAAAAGATCTTCCCAAGGGGCAATCTCAATAAATACAGGTGAGTTTACTGGAAGGTCACCGAAAGACAGATTTATTGTAAAAGATGATATTACGAGTGATCTTGTATGGTGGGGTGATATAAACATTCCATTCGACTCTAATCATTTTGATTTATTATATGATAAAGTAATAAGATACCTTAATGGAAAAGAAATTTATATCAGAGAGGCCGTAGCCTGCGCCGACCCTCAATATCAATTAAAGATAAGAGCTATTAATGAATACCCCTGGTCTAATTTATTTATATACAACATGTTCATTAGACCAAGTGATTCAGAGTTGGATAACTTCAAACATGAGTGGCTCATAGTAAATGCTCCCGGTTTTCAGGCCGATCCTTTAGAAGATGGCACACGTCAGCACAATTTCGCCATTCTTAATTTTAGCAAAAAAATAGCCTTGATTGGCGGCACCGGCTACACCGGTGAAATGAAAAAAGGAATATTTTCTGCACTGAATTTTATTCTTCCCTCTCAAAAAGATGTATTATCAATGCACTGCTCAGCAAACATTGGTCACAAGAAAGATACTGCATTGTTTTTTGGCCTGTCGGGTACTGGTAAAACCACTCTCTCTGCAGATCCCCACCGGAAATTAATTGGTGATGATGAGCATGGATGGTCTAAGGAAAACAGTATTTTCAACTTTGAAGGCGGGTGCTATGCAAAAACAATTAATTTGAGTCCTGAGGAAGAACCTGAAATTTATGCAGCTATTCAAAAGGGAGCTCTTCTTGAAAATGTAGGCTTCAATAATGGAGGCAACGAAGTAGATTATTCAGATAAAAGCATCACACAAAACACCCGGGTAAGTTACCCGCTCTATCATATTAAAAACAGTATAGAACCATCTATTGGTAATAATCCATCAAATATATTTTTCCTTACTTGCGATGCATTTGGTGTTTTACCCCCTATCTCCAGATTAACACCTGGTCAGGCTGCCTTTCACTTTATTTCAGGATATACCGCTAAAGTGGCAGGTACTGAAGCCGGTATAAATGAACCTGTAACCGTTTTTTCTGCGTGTTTTGGAGAACCTTTTATGTTACTCCATCCAACAAAATACGCTGAATTATTAAGCGAAAAAATGAAATCGACGGGAGCCAAGGTGTGGCTGGTAAATACGGGCTGGAGTGGTGGATCCTATGGAACAGGTAAAAGAATGAGCCTCAAGGTTACACGAAGCCTGATCACTGCCGCTCTCAACGGTGAACTTGACAATGTGGAGTTTCATAAACAAGAAATCTTCAAACTTATGCTTCCTGAATCTTGCCCGGGAGTACCCTATGAAGTACTCAACCCCAGATTTGCATGGAGCGACACCAAGGCTTATGAAGACACTAAAGAGAAACTTGCAAAAGGCTTTATTGACAACTTTGAAAAGTACAGAGAATACGCCAACCATGAAATTTTGGAAGGAGCACCTGAAGGTTAAAAGTTAATAAGGGTTAATTTCTATGACTAATTTCTATGACTTAATTCATCTCTGATTTTGGCCGCTTTCTCATAATCTTCCATATCAATGGCCTCTTTCAGTTTTTCATTAAGTTGATCTATCGATAAATCCTTCAACTCTTCCTTTTTTTGAGTTGATTTTTTACCGGGTGCCTTTTTTTCAACCTGTTCTTTTTCTTCGAACTCTTCCGACTCAGACAAAACAATTCCCGCTTCATTCAGGATTTTTTCATTGGTATATATAGGCGCATCAAAACGCAATGCAATGGCTATAGCATCTGAAGGCCTGGAGTCAATTTCCTTAACCACTTGAGTATCTGAGCAAACAATATGTGCAAAAAACACACCTTCCTTTAAATCAGATATTACAACTTTTTCCACCGTATAATTGTAAGCCGTAGCAAATGACACAAACAAATCATGAGACATAGGCCTATTAGGCTTTATTTTCTCAATTTCTATAGCAATAGCCTGGGCTTCAAACATGCCAATGATAATGGGTAATCTTCTATTTCCCGTAACCTCACCCAACACCAAGGCAAACGAGCCTGTTTGAGACTGACTGGACGATAGTCCTAAAATTTCAAGTTTAATTTCCTCCACTTTAATTATTTGCTTTTAATGCTTCTATCAATTTAGGTACTACTTCAAAGGCATCTCCTACAATACCATAATCGGCCTCTTTGAAAAAAGGTGCTTCAGGGTCTTTATTAATAACAACAATCGTCTTTGAAGAGTTTACACCTGCAAGATGTTGTATAGCGCCACTTATACCAATTGCAATGTACAACTGCGGGCTAACCTTAATTCCTGTTTGTCCTACATGTTCGTGATGGGGTCTCCAATCCATATCTGAAACCGGTTTACTGCAAGCTGTAGCAGCTTTCAATACACTCGCCAACTCCTCAACCATACCCCAATTTTCCGGACCTTTTAATCCCCTGCCTGCAGACACTACTCTTTCGGCTTCAGGCAATAAAATATCGCCCTGAATCATATCTACATCTTTTACTTTAATTTTTCCTTCCCCATCTACTTCGGCGCTAAAAGAAGAAATATTTATCACGCTACCATTTTCAACCACATCAACTGCATTTTTCTTGATAGCAATTACTTTATTTTCATTGGTAAGATTCACATTTTGGAAAGCTTTCCCTGTAAAAATACTTCTCTTTACAACAAACCCCGAGGAGGTATCCGGCAATTCGGCAACATTAGTAGCTAGTGATGCATTGAGTTGTACAGCAACACATGCAGCCAACCCAGACCCAAACGGTGAAGTAGCCAACACCAATATTTTGGCATTTTTCGTTTTCATTACTTCGCTTATTGCTGAAGCTGAAAGAGAAAGGTCGCCTGAATCAAACTTATTGGCAGAATCCAGCAAAACATCCGTTGCCCCCCACTTTCCCAGTTCACCTAACTGACTTTCATCGTGCGCACTACCTAAAGCAACAGCGATCACATTATTATCAATTTTGGAAGCATAAAAAACCGCCTCCATTGAAGTCTTTTTAACTTTTTTATCCGAACTTTCAACAAATACTACTATAGACATCTTATATTACTTTAGCTTCGTTTTTCAATAAATTGACCAATTCCCCAATATTTTCTGGGTCTATAAGTTTAACACCTGATTTTGTTTTAGGTAAACTGTACTCTCCAGCGTCAGAATGCATATCCACAGCAGAACCGTCAATAACATCCAATGGCTTGGAACGAGCCGTCATAATACCCCTCATATTAGGTATTTTCCATTCAGCAATTGGCTCCTGGCACCCTGCAATAAAAGGCATCGCTACCTCAACTTGCTCTTTTCCTCCCTCTATTTCCCTGGTCATTTCGGCAGAACCACCGTTTAATTTCAATGTCATAACAGGAGAAATTGAGGTGATATTGAGCATTTCACCTAACAATCCATGAACAACCCCGCCATTATAATCAATTGACTCCCTTCCCATTAAAATCATATCAAAACTTTCGCCTTTTGCATAATTGGATATCAAAGTGGCTACTTGAATGGAATCTAAAGGATCAGCATCGATACGCACAGCATTGTCAGCACCAATTGCCAACGCTTTCCTTAAAGTGGGTTCCGTTTCTGCCCTTCCCACATTGAGAACCGTTACGGTAGCACCCGTTTCTTCTTTTAAATCAACAGCCTTGGCAAGGGCATAATCGTCATACGGGCCAATAATAAACTGAACCCCTGAAGTATCAAATTTTTGATTGTTGTCGATGAAGTTAATTCTGGAAGTGGTATCCGGAACATGGGAAATACAAACCAATATTTTCATTTATCCTTTTTTTAAAGTCCAACGCGATTAAGGTCACAAATCTAACAGGGCTCTATGAAAAACCCTAGAAAACAGGTAGTTTTGAAAACCATTTTCCAAGCGTGAAGATACGTTATTTATGGTCAAATTAAAATCAATTTAATGAATTCGAGTCGATTAAAATATTTACAGGAATTATTGAGTGAAAACCCCAATGACCCCTTTGTTCATTACGGAATTGCTATTGAATATATGGAAAATGAACCTGCAAGGTGTAGCGAACTACTGAAAAATACTGCAGAAAAATTTCCGGACTATTTACCTGTATATTTTACATTGGGCAATTTATTGTATGAAAATGAAGATTATGCTTCAGCCCTTACTTTGGTAAAAATAGGTATTGATCTTGCTAAAACACAAAACAATCCCAAAGCACAAAAGGAGTTGGAGCAACTTAAGTTGAATATTGAATTTGAAATTTAATTCTATTCTCCGGGCCTAGAAAGGCGTTTCATCTTCAAAATCACTCAAAGGATCATTTGGTAAATCAAAAGAATCAGGACCATTCAACCTACTTCCGCGGGTAATGGAACTTGAACTATCAAAACCAGAAGAAAAATTCCCCGAATCATAGTTATCGGAAGGCATTGTATAATCGGCAAATTTCGTGAACCTGCCAATGAATTTCAACGGCACACTTTCCAAAGAACCATTCCTGTGTTTCGCAATAATGACCTCTGCCATACCCAGGGTAGAATTACCACTTTCATCTTCAGTGATTTTATAGTATTCAGGCCTGTACAGAAACATAACAATATCGGCATCCTGCTCAATAGAACCCGATTCCCTTAAATCTGAAAGTTGAGGTCGTTTGTCACCCCCTCTTGTTTCCACAGCCCTACTCAACTGGGAAAGAGCAATTACAGGCACACTAAGTTCTTTCGCAATACCTTTCAAGGCTCGTGAAATGGATGCAATCTCCTGCTCACGGTTTCCTCCGGCACTATCGCCACTCATCAATTGTAAATAATCAATTACTATCAATTGAATATCATGTTGAGCTTTCAGCCTACGGCATTTAGCCCTTAATTCAAGTATTGAAATCGCAGGAGTATCGTCAATAAATAACGGGGCGTTTGTTAATTTTTTAGTTTTTTCAACCAATTGAACCCATTCATGCTCAGCCAAACGGCCTTTCTTGATTTTTTCACCTTCAAGCTCTGCCTCAGCTGATATAAGTCGATTTACCAACTGTACCGAAGACATCTCCAATGAAAATATGGCAACGGGTTTTTCGAAATCGACCGATGCATTACGCAATGCTGAAACGACAAAGGCCGTTTTACCCATACCAGGACGAGCAGCAATAATTACAAGGTCAGACTTTTGCCAACCGGAAGTAACCCTGTCAAGACTGGAGAATCCACTGGGCACACCGGTAAGTTCATCTTTGTGATTTTTCCGTTCCTCCAGTTCCTGAATGGCTTGAACCATTAAGGAACGCATATTGTCGTAGTTTTTACGAATATTACTTTCGGAAATTTCAAACAAAGACTGCTCCGTTTTATCCAACAGGGTAAAAACATCCGTAGTATCTTCGTAAGCCATATTATGGATTTCAGAAGCCACCCGGATAAGTTCACGCTTGATGGACATCTCGAGGATGATTCTGGCATGGTGCTCTATGTTTGCAGCACTACTGATTCTGGAAGTAAGCTCTGCAATATAATAAGCCCCTCCTACAAATTCCAGTTTGCCGTTTTTTCTCAACTGAGCCACCACTGTGCGCATATCCACAGGTTGGGACTCATTAAAGAGATCTACAATTGCACTGAATATTTCCTGATGGGCTTCAGAATAGAAACTGTTTGCTTTCAGAATGTCCACTACATTTGTAAGAGCATCCTTTTCAAGCATAAGAGCCCCTAACACGGCCTCCTCA
>JAOUKG010000169.1 GCA_029882725.1 Cyclobacteriaceae bacterium | reverse complement strand
GTAATTGATCAGGGAAAATACCTTGTAGGCATCATGGGGTGCAATGATTGTCATTCGCCAAAAAAAATGACTGCCAATGGCCCGGAAATAATACCAGAGCTATTATTATCGGGGTATCCTGCAGATAGGCCAATTGTAAAATTCGACAGTAAATTAATTAAGGAAGGGTTTGGGATGTTTTACCCTGATTTGACCGCGGCCGCAGGACCCTGGGGTGTTTCTTTTGCTGCTAATTTAACACCCGATGAAACAGGCATAGGAAATTGGACAGAAGAACAATTCAAAAAGGCAATAACGCAAGGAAAATTTAAGGGATTGGATAATAGCCGCATGATGCTACCCCCAATGCCCTGGTTTAATTATATTGAAATGAAAGATGCAGATATTCACGCAATATTTACCTATTTAAAAAGTCTAAACCCTGTAGAAAATATTGTTCCTCCACCGGTTAGTCCGGATAATATGTAAATAATGGCATATTGGGGTGAATCAATGAGTAATTAAATGGCATTATGGGGCTTACAAGATTTGCCTGCCGGACGGGAAGTGATAGCAAAACCAGGAAAAACAAAAAAGAGCGATTAGAAAAAGCTGAAAATGAATTGGAAAGAAACAACCAGACTAGAAGCAATGCAGACTTATAATTCGGACCACCCTTTATAGCTTATCCTTCCTTCGAGCAATATGGTGATTGGCTCAGTATAGGTTTGAAACAATCTTCCTTCGCAATCTTATGTGGTTGAGGGAACTTTTAATGTAAGCAGCTGTTTTTTAGTGTTTTATTCACTAAATTTATTGTATAGCAAAGCTTTGGCTAAGGTTGGGTGGTTTTCCCCTTCAATATGCCCCCGCCCGAAAGTTTAGTCTTAGCGTTAAAACGCTTGTTTACACTTGATGACTAAATAGAATGAGGTTTTTCATTCACTATCGATTAGTAACCATTCTTATTTTAGCACTTATGGTTTCCCAAAATTCGTTTGGATTTAACCTTAAACCTGTGATTTATTTGATACCCGGACAAGGCTCAGATTATAGATTATTTAAAAACCTTCAAATAGACAGCACCTTTGAAGTGAGAAATATATCCTACTGCATACCTGATGAGAATATGACTTTACCAGAATTTGCAAGAGAATTGTCTATTCAAATAGATACGCTACGGCCCTATCTTTTAATTGGAGTTTCGTTGGGTGGTATGATAGCCACTGAGATGGGTGAATTTATGAATCCGGAAAAAATAATATTGATTTCAAGTGCTAAATGCAGGGATGAACTACCCAGAAGGTATAAATTTCAGCATGGTTTACCAATTTATAAAATCGTATCGGGTAAAACAGCAAAAAGAGGGGCAAAATTGTTACAACCAATTGTAGAACCCGATCGGAAAAATGAAAAGGAAACATTTATAAATATGTTAAATGATAAAGAACCTGATTTTTTAAAACGAACCCTCAAAATGATTTTTGAATGGGAAAGGGTAGATTATCCAAGTGATATTATTCATATTCATGGAGATAAAGATAGCACAATACCAATTCGAAATGTTAACTATGATTACGTTATTAAGGGTGGCTCCCACATGATGGTATTGACCAGAAGTACAGAAATAAGTGAATTAATAAATGATATTTTAACCAAAAATTAATGATCAACAGTATTCAAATATGTACATTCCCCGGCTCTCCCAGACAAAGTGCCACCCCTCTTCTCAAACCTGCCTTTCTATTAATCCAAAATCAGGATTAATAGAATCTTAATTTAAAATGGAAATAAGAAACAAAAGTACAAAGTCCTTCAAATAAGCACAAAGCACCATTGCCTCTATTTAATCCCCGGAACTCCCTTCGGTTCTGTTTCCTGATATACTTGTTCTTTCAATTTGATAACTTCCGGTAAAATTTGATTAAGCGTTGCAGCTTCATATACCCTACCATTTATAATTACATATTCAATATCGGCCGTATTTCTGATATTCTCCAACGGATTACTGTTGAAAATGACCAAGTCGGCCAGTTTCCCCGATTCAACAGACCCTAAATCCTTTTCCAACCCAATGGCATTCGCTCCATGAATGGTGGCAACCTTGAGCGCATCGTGATTACTCATACCTCCCGACTGAATTGACCACAACTCCCAGTGATAGCCTAACCCCTGCAACTGACCGTGACTCCCTACACCTGCTATTCCCCCGGCTTCAACAATTTTTGCCACTTCAAACGCCTGACGTTTAAAAACATGCTCTTCATCCATAAACCACCCTCCGGGTCCGGGACCGGTTCCCAATCCTCTCCTTCTGGTTTTGGAATCTATTTCTTTATGCGGAGTGAAATTTCTTAATTTCATATTTCCATGAGGATTCTCAGTAGAATAATAATAATTCTCTGCCCACGGACCACCATAGGCCACCAAAAGTGTTGGTGTGTAAGCCGTTTTTGAAAAAGCTACCAATTCCGTAGCGTCTTTATACAATGGAAATACAGGAAAAGAATGTTCATGCCCGGGATACCCGTCAATAATCTGGGTAAGGTTTTGCTTGAAATTCAAAGAACCCTCTGTTGTTGGCATAATTTCTTGCTCCTTGCATGCCATTAAAATCCATTGCCTCTGTTGCCTGTTTCCGGCCACGTACATTTTTATCGTTTTAGTATCATAATATTTACTGTACCTACTTACCAATTTGCGTGCATGATCCAAATCTTTCACTTGTTCTTGCCAAAACATACCCGGTCCTGTTGAATAAATTCTTGGCCCAATCATATCTCCTGCTTTCACCCTATCCTCATAGGTTAAAATATCGGTTGAAGATGTCTGAGGATCCCGCACAGTAGTTACCCCGAAAGCTAAATTGGCATGAAACTGCCAGGCTTCTTGTTTATGAATATCCCAGGAAGGTCGTACATGGGCATGAGTATCCACAAAACCGGGAATTATTGTTTTTCCTCCAAGGTCCAACTCTTTGGCTCCTTTAGGAATCTCGGCCCCACTTCCTCTACCTACGTAGGCAATTCTATTGTTCTTTATCACAATTACACCATTTTCAATAATTTCATCCCCCTTCATCGTAATAATTCGAGCCCCTTTCAGCACCAAGTCACCAGTTGGAATATCCCTGTTGGCCTTTATCTCCATACGGTACTCCTCCGGGTCATAACTAAGGGTATCTTTTTTAGGTTTCTCATCAGTGCCTTCCAATGATTTAACATATTTTTTCCGCTGGTCTTCCACCTTCTTACCCTCCTCAAAATCATAGGTAACAAATGCATTTCCTATAGACCAGTAGGCCTTTTTTTGTTCGGAGTTATAAAACATAAACTCTCCCCCTATATCTGATAACTGTTTAACCGGAAAGGAAGCTTTTTCTCCTTTCGAAACATTGATATTCTCTGCCTCAGCGCTAATTTTTGGAATAGTTACCAAATAAATGTCTTTATAAACCAGGGCAATGGCTGTTTCTTCATCTTTACTAATCATGATTTCACTGGCATCCAACGAAACCTTAAAACCAGGAGGTGTTGGCCCCGATACTTTAACTATTTTCTTTTCGTCTGTACCATCCCAACGAATGGAAACAAGCCCTTCTTTCCTGTCATTTAGAAAAATTCTTTCATTATTGGATGAAAAATGAGGTTTATACCTTCCATACGAGTAGGAAATAAATGTTGAAACTCCTCCCGAAGCAGATATCCAAACAAGTTCTCTTCCTGCACCCGGAGCATTTTGATTGAGTGCACTGGTAAAAAATTCAGCATCTCCTTTTAAAGCCACAATTTTTTTCCCATCCGGAGACCAGACAGGGGTTTCATAGATTGCACTTTCAGAAGTTAATTTAATGGGTGAATCAGATTTCTTCCCGGAAACCTTTACTTTATAAATAGCTCCTTCCTTCTGATTCCAGGTTACAAATGCTATCCATTCATTGTCTGGAGACCAGGTGGGCTGTGCCTCTGTAAAGTCAAACTTAGTCAATCTTCTGTAGGTTTTCTTTTCCAAATCCATTACATAAAGGCGATCCAATGCGGTAAAGGCCAGCAACTTTCCGTCTGGGGAAGGCACCGCATCTCTGATCTGCTTCACTACAAAGTCATTGCTATCTTCGATGGGGTATTCAAAATCCAATTGTGGACCCAGTTCAATTTCAGCTTTAATTTTGAAAGGAATTTGCACTGCTCCGGAACCATCAATGGCAATTTTCCATAGTTTACCGCCGTAGGAAGCAACTAAATTTTTTGAATCCGGGGTAAATGACATGCCAGGCAATGCATCCCTGGTTCCTCTAGATTCCTGATCATCGTGCTGTACAGGGTAGGCCAGCCATTTTTCATTTCCCGTTTTTAAATCACGTAATACAAGTCCCGTTTCAGCCTCGTGTCTTGTGCCATATACCAGCCATTTTCCGTCAGGAGAAAGGGTAGGTCTGAATGCTGAACCATAACGAAAAGTCATGGCTTCCGACTTGCCGGTTTCCCGGTCGTATCTTCCAAGCTGATATTGCGGTAAAATAGCATTGTACTGCCAGTCGCCGGTGCGTTGTGCATACCATATAAATTGATCGGAATTCCCAAAAGCAGCACCCGTCATTTTTAAGTTTTCTGGTTTATCCATTAATTCAGCTCCTGTTCCACCATCCACATGATACATATGAAGTTTAAGCGTACCGGATCTCAAGCCTGCTTTGGACACAATAATGTATTTTCCATCAGGAGAATATTCAGGACTTTGAAATCTATCGAAATTACCGGATGTAATTTGCCTGTCTTCCATGGTCTCCAAATTCATTTCCCATACTCCTTCACCCCCCGATTTATCGGAAGTGTACAGCATTTTTTTCCCATCAGGACTGAATCTTGGTTGGCTGTCAAATGGCATGCCTGAAGTAATTTTCTTAGCTTCACCTCCAATTAATGGCATCGTGTAAATATCTCCAAGTAAATCAAAAGCAATGGTCAGACCGTCCGGGCTCACATCTACACTCATCCAGGAAATTTCATCTGTTTCTATAGAAAAGGTCCTTACAGGCTCAAGAGGCAGTTCTTTTTTCTTTTCAGAAGCCTGCTCTTGACTAAATGCTACAGTTGCAAAAAACAGGAATGATAAAATGAGTACTTGTTTCATGGTTCAGGAAAGTTAATTTCAATGCAGTTTAAACAATTTGGAAGAAAATTTCAAACGTAAATACTAAGCCTGTTTAATCTCTTCACAATCCCTATATTTGTGGTATGAACCTCATACCCAACATTACAATTTCTTTCTGAAATTTCATCCAACCAGACATTATATTCAAACCAATATCCCGCTTACGCTAAAATGGAAAAACCACAAGTCACATTTCTTCGCCTTATTTTTCAAGTGTTAAGTCTCTTGTTTTTGTTCCTTTTGTGCCGTCTGTTTTTTGTACTTTTCAATGCCAGTGAATTAAACCTGTCCTCTGTTTTTTCAGTATTTATGATATTTCTGGGCGGACTTCGATTTGATATTCATTCCGTAATTATTGCCAACCTGATTTATATTTTATTTTCAATTATCCCCCTACCCTATCAGTCCCAAAAAATTTATCAGTATTCGCTAAAAACATTATTTATTTTTACAAACAGCCTCTTTATTCTCCTAAACCTGATCGATATTGCTTATTTTCCCTTTATCCATAAAAGAATGCAGGCCGATGCCCTACTTTTCGTTAGTGGTGAAAAAGGAACTGACTTTTTCTATCTGATACCTACTTTTTTAGGACAGTTCTGGTACCTGTGGCTCCTTTTTATAATTTTTATAGGTGCTATCTGGAAAATCTATGATTATAGCAATTCTATCAAAATAATTGTGCCCCGATCTTTAAAATCATACTTAGGTTCCCTGATGCTTTTTATTGGAGTCGCTGCATTAGCCTTTTTGGGAGTCAGAGGTGGTCTTCAGCTAAAACCCCTCCAACTTATTCATGCTTCCAACATGACAGAAGTCCAAAATATCCCCGCCCTGATCAACACCCCTTTTTCTCTCTATTCCACTGTCACAAAAGAAAAATTACCCGAGGTTCAATACTTCACAAAAGAAGAACTCAATGAAACGGATCATGGTATTCATTCCCCAATAGATTCTGTTCAAATGAATAACCAGAATGTGGTATTGATTATCGTTGAAAGCTTTTCAAAAAAATATTTGGGATATTTCAATGACCAGGCACAAACCCCCTTTCTGGATTCCCTGACCAATGAAGGCCTAATTTTCACCAATGGCTTTGCCAATGCCACCGAGTCTATCCAAGGAATACCTGCCCTTATTTCTTCGATTCCCTCATTGATGGACGAATCCTTTATTTTTTCCCCTTATTCTACAAATAAAATAACATCCATACC
>JAOUKG010000168.1 GCA_029882725.1 Cyclobacteriaceae bacterium | reverse complement strand
CCCTTCAAATACTATGTTGGTTGTTGATGCTTTGATCAAAGCCGATAAAGATTTCGATTTGGTTGTGTTTCCGAATGCTCGTCATGGATTTGGAAATTCGAGGTATTTTCTGAAAAGACGTTGGGATTATTTTGTGGAAAACCTAAAAGGTTTGGACTCACCTAAAGACTTTGTATTTAAGGGAAATATTAAATAAGGTTCTTTGGGGAAAAACCTAACCCGGATTTAATGCCCGTTTTTATAAAGATATCTTTCCTCTTTCGTACCTTTGTGTTCTGAAATTCAGCAGTTATTCATTTTATTGAAATTTTATCAATAAAATGAATGTTTTGTTAAATTATTTCTATGCGATTATGGTATTGGATGAAAGGATAAAAAACAAAGTGTTAGTTGATCTCGCAGAATTGATTCATTCAAACAAAGATGAAATCATACGGAGAAACCTTCAGGATATTGAAAATGCCAGAAATTTAGACGACACACTTTTAGATCGACTTAAAGTAGATAATAAAAAAGTAGAAGGAATGATTCGGGCTGTTAATGAAGTAATAGCCCTAGCCGACCCACAGGGAGAATTACTACATTCCTATGCTCATCCCAACGGAATGTTGGTAGAAAATCGTTCAGTCCCTTTTGGTACAATCATGATCATTTATGAATCCCGACCAGACGTGACCATTGAGGCGGCCATCAGCGCCTTTAAGGCGGGAAATAAAATCCTGTTGAAAGGAGGAAAAGAATCATTGCATTCAAACCAATACTTGGTGGAACTTTGGCATGAAGCACTTAAACTCAACCATATTCCCATCGATTATGTAACCTATCTGAATATCAACAGAGAGGAAACACAAAAACTCCTGAAAGAAAACACCTACAATATAGACCTCATTATACCTCGTGGGGGGGAGGGGCTCATAAATTATGTAAAACAAAACACTTCCATTCCGGTAATAGTAAGTGGAAGAGGCAACAATTTTGTGTATATACATGAAGATGCCAACTTCGAAATGGCCATGAACATTGCCATCAATGGTAAAAGTAGGTTGAGTGTATGTAATGCTACCGACAAGATCTTATTTCATAAAGATTTACCAAATCTGGAACAAAATATTCTTGAATTGTTCAATAGGTTTAGCCAAATAAACATCGAAGTAATAGCAGATGAAAATTTTCCTGTCAAGGTTTCCGAAATGAATATTGTATCAGGGGAAGCTATGTATTTTGAAGAATTCCTCGCTCCAAAAATAATGTTCAGTTTGGTGGATTCAATGGATACTGCCATTGCCATGATCAATAAATATTCAGGAGGCCACTCTGCTACCATTGTTACGGAAACTGAGCCAATAGCAGAAGAATTTATGAATGAAACCGACTGTGCGGCTGTTTACCACAATGCATCTACCCGGTTTACCGACGGTGGCCAGTTTGGTTTCGGTGCTGAAATGGCCATTAGCACACAAAAAATTCATTTCAGGGGACCCGTTGGCCTGGCACAACTCGTTACCAACAAATGGTATATTAAAGGAAAAGGAGAGATACGAAAATGAGACCCGTTTTAGTAATAAAAATTGGCAGTTCTACACTTACTGCCGGAACAGATAAAATCTCGAGAGGAAAAATAGAAGATATAGCCAGGCAATTGGTCATTTTAAAAGAAACCTACGACGTAGTACTGGTATCTTCGGGTGCTGTAGCCACAGCCAGGCAATTTATTAAAAACGGATGGCAAAATGTTGTTCAGTCAAAACAGGCCCTGTCGGCTATCGGGCAGCCCAAACTCATGCAATTGTATAGTGAGGTTTTTAGTGATTTTGATATCAGAATTGCCCAGTGTTTACTTACTTATCGTGATTTTGAAAATACAGAATCACGTAAAAATACACTGAACACACTACATGAACTACTTGCACACAATTTTGTGCCCATCATCAATGAAAATGATACAGTAGCTGTTGAAGAGCTTATCCTAGGTGATAATGATAAGCTATCTGCTTTGGTAGCGACTCTTGTAAAAGCAGACAAACTTATTATTGCCTCAGATATTGATGGGCTTTACAATAAAAACCCACATTTAAACCCCGAGGCTGAATTGCTTAGTGAGGTGAGTGACCTTCAATCAATAACTCAATATATTCAAGAAAGAGAAAGCAAATTGGGAACCGGGGGCATGACTACCAAGATCAGTGCCATTGAGATTTGTTTCAGGGAAGATGTTGAAGTATTTCTGGTTAATGGTGGGAAGCCTAATTTTATTGTTGACAGTCTGGAAGGAAAGATAAAGTTTACAAGGTTTAAGAGGTTAGGTGACAAAAGCTAAAAAATGTCCATATTAACATTACTGATTTAAAACATTCCGTCCCTGACGGGACGGGTTCGCAATAATTCATAGTTTCTACAAACATATTATCCCTACGGGATAAAAATTGCTATATAAACGTTTAATCCAAGGCCAGGCTAATTTTTGGATGTTAGTTTCATTATTATATAATTAGGACGGAGTGTTAGTAGAAAACCACCGTAACAATAAACCATCCTGTTAGGGATGGAATATTTGTAGAAAACATTTGTAATGGTGAGCCGTCCCGTTAGGGACGGAATGTTCTGATATGCGTTTATTACGGAGAAATTTAATTTTTCATCACTTCAAAACCCTCTTCATCAACACATCCGTTTGAATATCACCCCCCAGGTCAAATTCATGGGTATCAAAAGCTGAAAACCCATGTCGTTCATAAAACTGTTTTGCCTCTGTATTCATTTCCCAGACACCGAGCCAGATAAATGGGGCTCCTTTTTGTAAAGCCTTTTTAACACAGAAATCAAGTAAAATTTTCCCCAAGCCGCGGCCTTGAAAAGGTTCGGCCACATAGATTTGTTGAATTTCAAGTGCCCTATCATCCAACCGTTCAGTTTGATCCTTTCCAGTATTTAATTTAAAATAGGCTACCAATTCCCCATTCATTTCCATAAAATAAAAAATAGAGCCCGGAGCAGTGTATTCTTTTTTAATCTGGTCTATAGAGCGAGATTTCTCCATGTACTTTTCAAAATGGACCGGATCATTTTGATGTGCAAACGCCTGGCGAAAAGTGGATTCGGAAAAAGCCCGAAGTGTATTTAATTCATGAGGAAGAACCTCGCGGATATGGGTTTTAAACTGGTTTTCTATTGGCTGCATGCTGCAACTTAATAAAACTTACTCATTGTCGAAATTAATTATCACAGAGGCTATATATCTATGAAAAGATTAACATAAAAACTCCTATAATATTCTTCCCCTCCGTTTTCGTTAAAAGTCTGACATTTCAGAATCAACTTCTTGTCGGATAGCCATTCAGCGACAGTGGGGCCCCAAGTATTAGGGAAATAACTTCCTATTGGGATAATTTCAGAACCATTGACTTCAAATAATTGAAAACCGTTGGGGCTATAGCCCGCCTCAATATCAGTATTTATACTGATCATGTATTTCCCGGAAGGGGAAAAGAACGGCCTTCCTATTATATCGATAACCTCACCTGATGATTCATCGATCAATTTATATCCATTACCCTCGCCCCATTGCACACGAATACTGTAAAGGCCCTGTTTTTCAAAATAGTATTCAAAAGATTGGGCCACTTCTTCATAATCCGGATTCAATTTCGGGTCAAACCAGGAGCCATCTTTGAGTTTCACGTAAAGCTCTTGTTCATTTCTTTTTACCCTATCACCAAATTCTTTCATGAGGTGATTTTCTAAGGCAAGAGCACGTTGGTGCCAGTTATCATAGAGTTGAGAGATACTGTCTGTTATGCTTTTGGGTATAGGGTAATCGGCGTTCGTAGTGGTTTCTGAGAGCGCCAAAATAAGGGTCATTCCATTTTTTAATTTGAAAGAAGTATCGGTGGCTGAATAGTACTCTTCCTTGGGGTATATATTTTGGGAATTCTTCGAATGTGTAGAGTCACTTTGACTTGACTCACTATAGGTTGTGTTTATTTGATTATTGTGACCGAGTTTGTTTAATTCGGAGTCGTTAGCAGAGGGGTACTTGCATGCAGTAAACAGAGAAAGTACTGCGATAATATATTTGAATTTCATTGATGTTATTGAGACAATGTTGTGTTTATTATTTGGCTCCCCATTCATATGCTTTTGACCATTTGTGAAATAGATTTGTTTCATTTTTATGTGATTCCAGCCATTTCGAAACCGTCTTGTCGTCAGAGGATAAAAAGATTGTGTAAGAAAATGCCTTAATCAATTCCTTCTCTTTTATCTCTATAAAGTAAGGAACATAATAATCCCAGTAAAAACCAGAATTGTCCTTTTTTGTTTCTTCCAAAATCGCACAAATACTTTCAAACTTTCTGATAAAATTTTCGACTTCTGTATTTTTTCTATTCTTTTTATCGTAATCCAATGCTGCATCCATAGCAAGGATCAATTCAACCGAGGAAAAATTATTTTCTTTTGATTTATCATTTGAACCATCAAGCAAAACTGAGTTGATATTTATTGTTATAGAATTTACCCCAGTTTTCTTTGCATTTCCTTTCATAATCTTTTGAAGGCTATTGAGGTTTTCATTTGCCCTGTTGCTTTGGGACTCTAGGACTAGAAATCTACTATATGCCAAAAGAGATGGAATTTTTTTGTCTGTAATATACAGTAACCTCGCCAATGTGTTGTGCGAACTTGCATGATCGGGATTCAGGGCAATGGCTTTTTGACAACTTATAATGGCCTCATCATATTCCTTTATGCCCGTTAAAGTAATGGCCTTGTTAAAATGAAGCTGATAGTAATCAGGAAACTGTTTAATTCCTTCATCATAAAATTCCAATGCCTTTTTTGTTTTTTTTAACCCGTCATAAGAATTTCCAATATTTACATATATAAATTTTAAACCTTTTTCACCGGGATGTGTCTTTATTGCTTTTTCACAGAGCTGTATGGATTCTTTATATTTCTTTAAACCAATTAAAGACATGGCTTTTTCACCCAAAGCCCTTAAATTATCCTGATCAAATTGTAAAGCTTTGTCGTATTTTTCAATAGCACCCTCAAAATCCCCTGCGTCGTGTATGGAAATACCCTCATCGACCAGTTTGTCTGCCTCTTCTCTGTTTTGCCCAAAAGAAAGGGCACATAAAAACGAAAATATGAATACAATAATTCCTTTTTTCATTATAACTGTAGTTTAATTAATATTTGTAAAATATAATAATTTATTAAATATTACCAGCATCAAAATAAAAATACCTAAAACTTATTGCCCCAACCTCACTTCTTTTCCTCCCTATCCACTCTATAAAATCGGTTGTTTTCATAATTGTAGCTGATTAGAGGTGTTTTCCAATAATAGTAATTAACCCAATTACCAAATACTTTCATGATAAATTCTGAATCCATTGAATAGCTTGGTTTTATGATGGCAATTTCCTTCAACACATTCCCTAAATTGTCAATAATTTTGAGTGTGTCATTGATATTAACTACATACCGATCCCTTACTTTCAAGGGAGGTTGGACTACCTCACCATCTATAACTTTGTCGTGTATAGTGAGTCGAAGATCTGTTTCAAAAAAATCCAGACAAAGCTCATCCAATTGAATCAGAGGAACGGATTTATTTTTAAAAAATGACAGATTGGGTTTAGGAACATTTCGGTCGAGGCGATGATTGTACCTTTTCTTCATAACGGTATCTAGTTCCATCTTATCCGGATCATTATGATAGGTAAAAGACTGCCATTTGGGTATGGTAAATTCGTCAATTATTCGTGCAATGTATTCCAAGTTAGGTTCGTCATGTACAAAAACATAATATGCCTGACTGCTTTTACTAATATGAATAGACGGATGCCCACCGAAGATTATACAACCTAGCGATATCTCGAACTTTTTGTTTTGAAGTTCTCCATTATCAACCTTTTCACAAATGTATTCATTCAGAAGTGCGCTAACTCCTTCATAATACCAAATTTGTTGTAAATCGTAATCGGAATAATTGAAACAAAAACTCATGTTAAGGTGTGAGTGTTTATAATTTTCATAAACCCTCTCTGTACAAAATCCATGAATAGAGAAAATTAGAAAAAGAACAAATAGAGCTGGGTATTTCATAATTAAATAAAAATAGGAAGTATCCTGCTAAAATCAAATGAACATTACCCCCTATGCACCTGCGTTGCCGATGCCTGTGCTGTTGGCAATATAATGATATCAGCCAGGTTAACATGAGCAGGACGGGTAACCATAAACAAAATCAATTCAGCTATATCCTCACCAACTAAAGGTTGCATTCCCTCATATACTTTGTTGGCCTTTTCCATATCTCCTTTGAACCTGACCTTCGAAAATTCGGTATTGACT
>JAOUKG010000167.1 GCA_029882725.1 Cyclobacteriaceae bacterium | reverse complement strand
AAAAATCTTGATGGTTGGGAATTAATCAACCCAAATCACAAAAATGGATGGTCTGTTGAGAAGGGGGTGCTTACCAATAATCCGGGTGATCATAATGACCACAGTGTACATTATGGGAATTTGAAAACTAAAGAAGCATTTGAGGACTTTAAACTTACTTATGAAGTAAATGTTCCCGAGGGTAGTAACAGTGGTGTATATCTGCGTGGTATTTATGAGGTGCAAGTTGTAGATAGTTATGGTGCAGATCTTGACCCCCATAATATGGGTGCTTTATACAGTAGAATTACACCTTCGGTGGCAGCTGAGAAAAAAGCAGGTGAGTGGCAGGAATTTGAAGTTATTCTTTACCAAAGACACCTTACTGTTAAGTTAAACGGTAAAACAATCATAAATAACCAACCGGTTTTAGGTGTAACAGGTGGTGCAATGACAGCTGACGTATTTTCTGCAGGTCCAATTTATCTGCAAGGTGACCACGGACAAGTTTCTTACAGAAACATGGTGTTAACCCCTATTGTAAAATAATATACTATACATGGGCAGGCCTCGTGTCTGCCCTTTTTTGCACCGCCACATCTCCATGCTGAAAAAACAAAACTATAAGCAACAAGCTGATAAAATAACTCAGTGGATTGATGATTATTTCAATAAACTGGAATCTCTTCCTGTTAAATCACAGGTAAAACCGGGGGATATTTTATCTCAATTGCCCGAAGAGGCACCTATAAATGGAGAAGGTTTTTCAGAAATCATTAAAGACCTTGATAAGATCATTGTGCCGGGTATCACGCATTGGCAACACCCTAATTTTCACGCCTATTTTGCTGCCAATAGTTCTGTAGAATCGGTTTTGGCAGAAACTGTAACGGCGGCCATTGGAGCCCAATGTATGATTTGGGATACTTCACCTGCTGCTGCAGAACTTGAAGAACGCATGATGGAATGGCTCCGAATAGCTATGGGAATTCCAGATACGTTTGAAGGAGTGATACAAGATACGGCCTCTACTGCCACATTGGCTTCTATAATAACGGCCAGGGAAGTAAAAACCAATTTCGAGTCCAATGAAATAGGAGTACCTCAAAATTTGCGTGTTTATTGCTCTTCTGAGGCTCATTCATCTATAGAGAAGGCCGTTGGAATATGTGGAATTGGAAAGCGAAATCTCATAAAAATAGCAGTAGATGATCAAATGCGGATGATTCCCGCTGCATTGGAGAATCAAATTATTCAGGATATTTCAGAGGGGTTTGTGCCTTGTTGTGCAATTGCTGCGATCGGTACCACCGGAACTCTTGCCGTGGATCCTCTCGATGAGATTGGAAAGATATGTGAAAAGTACAAAGTATGGCTTCATGTTGATGCCGCTTATGCAGGAACTGCCCTGTTGTTGGCGGAATACAGGTGGATGATTAAAGGTATAGAAAGAGCCGATAGTTTTGTGTTTAATCCTCATAAATGGATGTTTACTAATTTCGATTGCTCTGTATATTTTGTAAAAGATGTAAAATGCCTGACCCGCGTTTTTGAAGTGTTGCCGGAATACCTGAAAACGTCTACACGAGGGTTGGTAAACGATTATAGAGATTGGGGTATTCCATTGGGAAGAAGATTCAGGGCTTTGAAATTATGGTTTGTAATGCGTAGTTATGGAATTTCAGGTATAAAGGAAACCCTTCGCAAACACTTGGCTCTTACACAGCTATTTGCAAAGTCTCTTTTAAAAAATAAACAGTTTCAGCTGTTGTTTGATCCTTTTTTGAATTTCACTTGTTTCAGATTTGTTCCGGAAGGCAACTTTACTGAGGAGGAACTAAATGAGTTGAATGAAAAACTTCTCAGGGCTATCAACTCCACAGGAAAGGCATTTCTTACCCATACCAAGGTAAATGGAAAATACGCTATTAGGATGCTTATTGGGCAGACCTATGTAGAAGAAACCCACGTGGAAAAGGTATTAGGAGTAATTTATAAAGAAATTGAAAACATCGTATAATTTTCAAATGAATTTCATTGTAAGTAAAACCCGAATTTGTGCAAGTGTTTTATAATAAAGTGATTTGGTGTTGCACAAATTCGGGTTTCAGAAGAAAATACTTATAAATCAAAGGACTCTAACTTCAAACTCACCTTTTTTTCCTTTTGGTTGTAGAAATAAATACAAATTTTATTATCAGTATTAGGAGCTACTCCAATGTATCCTTTTACCCATTTCTTTTCTAGGGGAATGTTTATTTCTTCAGACCTTTTTTTAGGGTCTAAATTTTGTATCCGAATATTTCTGTCTTTTTTAGTAAGGTTTCGGGAAACAAGTAAATTCTGGTCTTCTCCATTATTATTTCTTTTTATGGTAAATCCAAAATTAAACATACCATAAGCTTTTAAAAGTTTGGCCAGATATAAACCTCCGGCTGTGGTGTATGGAGGATAGAGATAAACCTTAGTGTTTTCCTTAGGTAAATTATACAAGGAAGTTATCTTTCCCTCTGTTGAAAAATTAAAAAGTATAAAGTCCATTATTTCCAGAGTGGTTATCATACCTTGTTCACTCATATCTCCAATATATAATCCCGTGATTGCAGATCTTACATCGGCAATGCCTCTGGGTAATAAATTTAGATTTTTTTGGAAAGTCTCACCTATTACTTGATAGGACCCATCTTTATATTGTGTGATCTCATGAAAAATGACCTTTGGCTTTGAGCCTATACGTAAGGAACCTTCAGTATCTTTCAAGCTGTATTGTAATCCATCTTTCCAACTCATTGTACTGAAAGCAACTTTTTCCCCAAGTTCATTCAGGGATAAAAAAAAGATACCATCGGAGTTAACATTATCCCATCTTTCACCGTCAAAATACATACCTCCTACAACAATATTTTTATCTTTATCAATTAGAAAGGAGGATGGCTGACAAGTAACAGTGCCATCAAATAAAGGATAATTAAAAAGAATATCTCCTGAATTTGAAGCAAGACAAACTAACTCACCTTTTGAACTTTTTTGGTTCAGAATAGAAGGTGCAACCTTTTGAATGACAAATATTTTATCACCCGAACTTTCAATTGCCTCCACACTAATAATTCCTTTTTCAGGAACAAATTTCTTATTCCACTGAATATTTAATTGCTCATCTACTTTTTCAATTTCATATCCGTTTTTTTTCTCTTTAATTGGTTTAATAAGAAAAAAACCGTCATCGGCTGCATATACATCGGACGTTGCAAGCCTGATTTTATCTGCCGTCTCATCCACTCTTTTTATAATATTCCCTTTCCTGTCCACAGTAATATAATAAATTGATTTTTTCAAAGGATCATTAAATACGAAAAGGAAATACTTACCATTGTAGGAAGATGCATCCATCATAGACCTTTTGGTAATAGAAATGGATGTGTTCTTTATTAGTTTAAGGTTTTTGTCGAAAAGTGCAAAAACAAAATTACGCATTCCTTTACTCTCCTTAGCTGTAATATAAAAGCTGTAATAACCTTCAACTAGATTGTTTGACTCATTTAGTATTGGTGAAATGCCTCTAAATTCCCTTCTTCTTACATCCTCAATTGTGGCTGTCTGGGCAAATAAACCAAAGGAGAAACCAGAAATTAATACGAGTGTTATAATTTTAAATATTAGATTCTTCATATCATTTATTAACGATTAAATAAATTGTTGTAAACCTCAAATATAAATAGTAATTAATAATAACAAAAGATATGAGAAGTTATTATTATACCGTTTGTTTTTGTGCAATCATTTTCCTCAAAATAACTCTGTATTTAATTTTTTCCGTTTAAATTCAAGCCTTTATTCAAACCATGCCTGAATGATAGAACTAATTGAAAGAGCCACTTCCTTTTCTGGCAATTTAGCCATTCATTGTGAGGGAATGGATTATACTTACAGCCAACTTCTGGAAGTATCTGAAAGTATTTCTGCCCACCTTTTAAAAGATTGTAAAGACCTTGATGAAGCGCGAGTTGCATTCCTTATCGAACCCGGATTTTCCTACGTAGCTATACAATGGGGTATATGGAGGGCAGGAGGTATTGCAGTACCACTTTGCGTAAAACATCCGTTGCCGGCATTGGAATATGTGCTTGATGATACTTCGGCTTCTTATGTAATTTATAGTGCAGACTTTGAACCTGTATTGAGACCTCTCATTGAACAAAACGGAAACCGGTTTATCGCTTTTGAAAGTTTGAAAAGTGGCAATGGGGTTTTGCCCGATGTTTATGAGGAAAGAAGGGCCATGATTTTATATACGAGTGGAACTACGGGAAAACCTAAAGGAGTAGTAACCACCCATAACAATATTAAAGCACAGGTTACATCTTTGGTTAACAGTTGGGAATGGAGTCAAAGTGACCATATTTTAAATGTATTGCCCATGCACCACGTACATGGTATTATTAATGCCTTGTGCTGTCCTTTATGGGTGGGTGCCTGTTGTGAGTTTCTTCCAAGGTTTGATACTGATGAGGTTTTTGAAGTCTTTATAAGGGGCAAAGTGAACTTGTTTATGGCTGTACCTACTATTTACCATAAGTTGATTGCCCGGTTTGAAGTCACTTCTGCCGAAAGGCAAAAAGAAATCGAAGCAAGTTTGAAAAATTTTAGATTGATGGTGAGTGGTTCGGCGGCATTACCGGTAACGGTTCTTGAAAAATGGAGGGAAATAAGTGGTCATACTTTATTGGAACGCTACGGTATGACTGAAATGGGGATGGCTATAAGTAATCCTTACCGAGGAGAAAGGAAACCGGGCTATATTGGTAAGTTGTTGCATGGGGTGGAGGTGCGATTGGCCAGTGATCAAAATGAGGTTGAATTGGGTGTGCCAGGGGAAATTCAGGTGAAGGGGGAAATAATTTTTAAAGAATACTGGAACAAACCTGTTGCAACACAAGAAACATTTACGTTTGATGGATGGTTTAAAACAGGAGATATTGCCGTACAGGATGAGGAAGGGTATTACAAAATCCTGGGAAGAAATTCAGTGGATATTATTAAGTCGGGGGGGTATAAAATCTCTGCTCTTGAAATTGAAGAGGTATTGCGAACGCATGAGGCTGTTAAAGACTGTGCAGTAGTGGGTATACATGATGACGAATGGGGGGAACTCATTGTTGCCGGATTGCTGGTTTCTGACTCCAGTTTAGATCTTGAACAATTGTCAAACTGGGTTCGAAATGTATTACCAGGGTATAAAGCACCAAGAAAATACATGATTTTAGAAGATTTGCCACGTAATGCAATGGGCAAAGTAACAAAAAATGAGTTGAAAGAACTTTTTAAACATCATTTGAACAAATAAATAAAGAGTATGACCATATACGGAGTTGCTATTCTGGCCTTTTGTTTCCTTACGGGTAAATTGCTGGGTCTTATGTTGGGTGGACTTATAGGAATAAATGGAGATGTAGGAGGAGTGGGTTTTGCCATGTTTTTTCTTGTTGTAGCCAATGGTTTTTTAAAAAAAACAGGTAAGATGTCCAATGAAACACAGGGAGGAATACAATTTTGGGGCAATATGTACATTCCCATTGTAGTAGCGATGGCAGCTAGTTTAAATGTAAATGCTGCGCTTTCGGGTGGACTTTTGGCTGTTTTGGCAGGCACAGGAGTAACCGTACTGGGATTTCTTTTGGTGCCTGTATTATCAAAAATAGGAAGAGATAACACGCTTGAATAACTTAAAATGGAAATGATAAACACTTTAATAGGTAAAAACGGGTTGGTATTTGCTTTTCTCTTTGTGGGGGTTTTAATGGCTATCTCTTTTCTGTTATCTAAATATATTTTCCGGAAAAAGATACCTGGTGTGGCCATAGCTGTAATTGCCGGGCTGGGGCTCGCTTTGCTAGGAGATAAAAAAGGCTTGTCGGACATTCCTCTTTTTGCAGGATTGGGTTTACTTGGAGGTTCTATGTTACGCGATTTTGCTGTAGTAGCTACTGCTATGGGTGCAGATTTTTCTAAAATTAAAAAGGCAGGTTGGGCAGGCACAGTTGCTCTTTTTGTGGGTGTTTCAGTATCCTTTTTTGGTGGGGTTATTATTGCTCTTTTATTAGGCTACACAGATGCCGTTAGCCTTACTACCATCGGTGCCGGGGCATGTACTTATATAGTAGGCCCTGTAACAGGTACTGCTCTGGGGGCAAGTTCTGAAATTATTGCCATTAGTATTGCGGCAGGTGTAGTAAAAACGATTGTAACTACCGTGCTTACCCCGTTGATTGCTGAGCGTATTGGATTAAATAATCCTCATTCTGCTATTGTTTTTGGTGGTTTGCTGGGTACAAGTAGTGGGGTGGGAGCGGGCTTAGCGGCTACAGATCCTAAGTTGGTACCATACG
>JAOUKG010000166.1 GCA_029882725.1 Cyclobacteriaceae bacterium | reverse complement strand
CCTCAGATCCGGATCAAATGGCTGCCAATCTAGGATTCTCCATCAATCTGTATTCAGGACAAATGTGTACAGCACCACAAAATTTTTTCATTCCTGAAGATGGTATAGATACCCCCAATGGAAAGCTATCGTTCGACGAAGTTGTGCAAAAAATTTCCGACCAAATTTCGTCGCTAGCCAATAATCCAAAAGCTGGTCCCTACGTGTTGGGAGCCATCCAAAATCCTGCAACCTGTAACCGTCTGGATGATTTATTAGTTAGAGGAAAAAAGGTATGGTTGAAATCAAGTGAAATAGAAAATCCCATGTTTCCGGAATCGCGAACAAGAAGTCCATTGATTATTGAAGTATCAGCAGAAGACAAGGAACTGTTCAGTCAGGAATTATTTGGCCCTATTGCCCTGTTTATAAAAACCAAAAACATTGAAGAATCGGTATCCCTTGCCTCAGAATTGGCGAAAAAACACGGAGCTATTTCATGCGCCGCTTATACTACTGATGAAAAAGTAAAAGAACTTATTATGGAAGAAATGGGATTAGCCGGCACTCCCGTTTCATTTAATTTATATGGAGGAATTTATGTAAACCAAAATGCAGGATTCAGTGATTTTCATGTCACCGGAGGAAATCCGGCCGGTAATGCATCTATCACAGATGCGCAATTTGTTTCAGACAGGTTTACATGGGTGGGATTTAGGGAAATGGTAAAAACATAATAGAACGGCATTTATTCCGGGATTTAACCCGCAATTTTAAAATCTGTTGTTATATGAAATTTATCATACTCCTTAATTGTTTTATAAATAAGAAAAATAGAAAGTAACTCGTCCATAAATATATATTTACACATGAAAATTTATATTTTGAAGCATTTGAATTTTTTATTATTCCTCTTCACAGTACATGTTTCTGTTGCTCAAACAGTATATTTGGAGGGGAGGGTGTTGGATGAAGTTTCACATGAGCCGGTTCCTTTTCCCACTTTCGCAACTGAAACCAACGAATATCTTGGAATAGGCAATTCAAATGGATATTTCTACTTCCCGATTGACAAAAATGTAACATTTTTGATAGTTACATGTATTGGTTACGATAAAAAGCAGGTGGATTTAGAAAATCTAAAAAGTGAGTCCATTATCATTTATATGGAGCCGAGTACCACAATGCTTTCAGAAGTAACTGTAAAACCTGCTCAACTTAATATTAAAACTGTAGGAATTGAGGAAGTTGAGCCTTCTTATCCGGTGTTGAGTTTTGGGAAAATGCAATACTCAGCATTTGCGATAAACTTTAATTTAAAAGAATATCCGGTAAAAATACTAGAGGCCGCAGTTCACATAGGAAAAAATGAAATTGGACCTTATAAACTAAGGTGTAGGGTTACTGAGTCCAAAAATGGTTATCCTGACAGAGATATACTTACCGAAAATGTTATTCTTGACTCCGATAAAGAGGGTTGGGTTAAATTTGATTTGTCTGAATTCAGAGTTTGGACAAGTGAGAAGAAAATTTTTCTTATCATTGAAATTTTACAAGATTTTGATGAAAAACCTACACCAAAATCCTTTTATGGATCCAATACTCCCGGGTTTACCTATGTACCCTTTAAAAAAAGCATATTGTTTGCCACTAGTCCTAATAATTGGAGTACTAATAAAAAATTCTTAGCAGCCTACCTCAAAGTAGGGTATATTCGCTAAAATTTTATAAAATGAAAAAATACTTATTGCCTTTAATAGCACTTTTTGTTCTACAAAGTTGCCAAACTCATTACGACACCCATGTTTTAGTATTTACAAAGACTCTGATTTCGCGTCATGCCAGTATTTCGGATGGGATAATTATGATTGATAGCCTGGCTAATAAAAACAACTGGGACGTTACTTATACTGAAGACGCTAACTTTTTTACTGAAAATAATTTAAAAGATTTTCAGGTTGTAATTTTCCTCAATAGTTCGGGAGATGTTTTTACACCATCTCAACAAGCCGACTTTCAACGTTTTATACAGTCGGGAGGTGGTTTTGTAGGAGTTCATGCTGCTGCCACTACCGAATATGAATGGCCTTGGTTTAACAAACTTTTGGGTGCCTATTTCAAGAATCACCCCGAAGTTCAGGAAGGCACTTTATTAAAAACTGCTGAAAGCCACCCTTCCACAGCCAGCCTTTCCGAAAACTGGAAACACACCGATGAGTGGTACAACTTTAGAAATATATCACCCGATATCAACATCCTCCTCACACTTGATGAAGGATCCATTAAAGGAGGTGAAAACGGAAAAAGTCATCCCATTTCCTGGTTTCAGGAATTTGATGGTGGGAAATCATTCTATACAAACCTGGGTCACAGAAAGGAAACATATCACAACTCAGCTTTCGTAACTCATATCGAAGAAGGTATAAAATCGGTAATTCCCTCAGCCCCTTTAAACTATGAATTGGCAAAAGCCAGTCGCCTTCCGAAAGAGAATAGGTTTCAACGTACCGTTCTTACTCAGTACCTTGATGAACCCATGGAAATTGATTTGGTGAATGATAATCAAATACTCATTATCGAAAGAAAAGGAGCTCTTAAAATGTTTGATATTGAAAAAGATGAGATATCATTAATTCATCATTTTGACGTATTTACAGGGTTTGAAGAAGGTTTAATAGGAATTGCTGTTGATCCCAACTACAATGAAAATCATTGGATTTATCTGTTCTATTCTGAAAATAAAGGGAACGACATTCAAAATGTAAGTAGGTTTAATTTCTATAATGGGAAAATTGATCTCGCTTCTGAAAAGATCTTATTACAGGTAAAAGTTCAACGGGAAGAATGTTGTCATGTGGCTGGTAGTATGGAATTTGGTCCTGATGGTTTACTCTATATTGCTACGGGTGATAACACAAACCCTTTTGCCTCTGACGGTTTTAATCCCAAAGATGAACGTCCGGGTAGAAGTGCCTGGGATGCACAGAAGTCATCTGCAAATACCAACGACCTTCGGGGTAAAATTTTGAGAATTCGTCCTCTTGATAACGGTACTTACGAAATACCTGAAGGCAACTTATACGCCCCCGGCACTGAGAAAACACAACCGGAAATTTACGTTATGGGACTAAGAAACCCCTTCAGAATAGCCCTTGATCATAAAACCGGTTGGTTGTATTGGGGAGATGTTGGACCCGACGCAGGTCGTGATGGAGCTATGAGAGGACCTAAAGGATACGATGAACTTAACCAGGCTCGCAAGGCTGGATTTTATGGTTGGCCTTACACCCGTGGAGACAATATCCCCTACTACGATTATAACTTTGCAACACAATCTGCAACACAAAAATTCGATCCGCAGCATATAATAAATGATTCACCAAATAATACCGGATTAGCCGAATTGCCCCCGGTTCAACCCTCCCTGATCTACTATTCCTACGACAGTAGTGCTTTATTTCCATGGACAGGTACGGGTGGAAAAAACCCCATGGCCGGACCTATTTACCACAAGGATTTCTTTTATCCTGATGCGGAAACATTTCCGGAGCATTTTGAAGACAAGGTATTTTTCTATGAATGGATCCGTGATTGGATTTATTTAATAGAACTGGACGAAAACGGGAAATATGCAGGAGCTGAGCCCTTCCTGGACAATATGGCGTTTCACAACCCCATGGATATGCTTTTTTCAAAAGATGGATCTCTTTATATACTTGAATACGGAGATAAATGGTTTTCTAAAAACCCCGAAGCTCGTCTGAATAAAATCAATTATATATATGATAACATGAAGCCCATCGCACGCTTCAATACCGACAAAATTGTAGGTGGGGTACCTCTTACGGTACATTTCGACGCCAGAACGTCGGAAGATTATGATGGAGACAAACTGAGATACGAATGGAAATTTGAAGAAAACTCAGTGCAGGCTACCGGGTCTGTTGCAGAATACACCTTTAATAAACCAGGCAGGTACAAAGTCAACCTTACGGTGAAAGATCCGGCAGGCCACATTAGTAAAACCTCTCAGGAAATATTGGTTGGTAACTCTGCACCTGAATTGACCATTGATCTCAATCCGGAAGATTTACTTTTCTGGGATAACAAAACCGTGAATTATCAGGTGAAAATTAATGATTTGGAAGACGGAAGTAATGAAGCCAAAGCCCTTCCGGGTAAAACATCGGTTTACTTCCAATACATCCCTCAGGGGGAAGATCTTGCCATTATCGGGCATCAAACCAATGAAAAACCAAGCGGTTTAGCTAAAATTGAAGCCAGTGATTGCAAGGCCTGTCACAATGCCACTACCAAAGTAAACGGTCCTTCTTACCAAAGCATTGCCGAAAAATACACCACCAACGACCTTGATTACCTTGTAAATAAAGTAATCAATGGAGGTTCAGGTGTGTGGGGCGAAACACCCATGAGTGCACACCCTCAGCTCTCTGAAACTGATGTGACAGAAATGGTAGAATACATTCTGAACATCAACTCCTCTGAAAATAATTCAGGAGCTATTTCAGAAAGTGGCACTTTAACATTTAATGAACACATCAATGCAAAAGGATTCGGAAAATATGTATTACAAGCCACCTATGAAGATACAGGTGCCAATGGAATCCCTTCTCAAATAGCACAAGAAACTTTGTATTTTGAGCCCAACTTAATTGTTGGACAAGGATTTAATTCCAAATCAGACAGCATACAAATTTTTAATAATAGATTAATAAACATCGCTGACGGAGATTATTTTTCAATATCCGATGTTACTGTCAGTAATATAAATTATCTGTTGTTAAAAATATCAACCTTTAATAATATTCCAGAACAAGGGACTATCGAACTTAGATCAGGAAATGTTCACGGTCCTCTTGTGAAGAGTATTAATTATAACAGTAATGCTTCAACAGAAATTAAAATTGAAGGTAATTTCCCTGAAGACAAATCAAATGAATTGTTTTTCATTATCAATAGTAAAAAAGAAAAAACCGAATTACAGATTGATGGAGTATATATCAATTATTTGAAATAATATTATTCAAAAGCAACCAGGAAGCCCCCTGATAATATACACTTATATTGTCAGGGGGCTTTTTATTCAGCCCCTGTGGAGAATGATTGGTGACGATAAACACTTCAGAATATTCCTTCCATTTGTTAATAAAACTATCATCCTTAACAATGATAAAATTCAATTTTAAATCTAACGTAGCAGGAATATCTATATCCTCTGTAATCACACCAAATAAATTTCCATTATAAAAACATATAAAAGACGACTTTCCAATTTTTCGGGAATCTATATATCTTCTACGATTTGTCCCGAAAAACATTTCAGAATCCTTCCAAAGTGCAATCGAATTATCAGAAAGAGTATCTGTATCTAAAATAAAGCTATTATAAAGTTCAAACACGCCCATTTTTACAGATCCTGAAGATGAAAACAATACCCATTTTTGTTTCTTTTTTAAATATAATTGGTAGCCTGAATAAATTGAACAAGCCAATATTAGCATCGTCAAGTATTTAAAATAAAGAAATTTTCGTTTCCATAGCCAAAGGGAGAGCAGAACCAACAACAGATAGAAGATAATTACCTTATCTAAATCAAAATGAATGTTATCAATTACACTGAATTCAAAAGATGAAATAATTTTAATCGTTTCATTAATAAAGCACAAAAGCCAACCAAGTACCTTCCCTGTTAATACCGCCAAAAATGTGTTTCCGAAAAATAATAAAATTGTCCCTCCCACCATTATCAGAGGCATCACAGGGAGAATAATCAAATTTGTAATTAAAAAAAGAACAGGAAACTGATGAAAATAAAATAATACAATGGGAAGTGTAGTAACCTGGGCAGCCAGACTTACAGATACAATTTTCCAACAATAATTCAACACCTTACTATTAAAGGTAAAAAACTTCGCAAATATTGGATTGAAAATCACAATACCAAGAACAGCCATAAATGACAACTGAAAGCCTACTTGAAAGAGCAAAAGCGGATCAAACAACAACATCACAAATGCAGTAAAAAACACGGTATTAAGAATAGACGATTTTCTATTTATCAATTCAGCAAAAGCAAACAAACTGAACATGCTTACTGCCCTGACAACAGAAGGGCTCATTCCGGTAAAAAAAGCATAAAACCACAAGAAAGAAATAACTAAAACCCCCTTAATTACTTTTGAATTTTTCAAATAAGGAATGTAGCCCAATAAAAAGGTCAACATAAGATAGGTTACTCCCACATGCAAACCAGAAACAGCCAATACATGCATCGCTCCAGCTTTTGAATATTGTACTTTTGTCTCCTCAGACAGTTCAGATTTATCTCCCAATAATAATGCTTTCAACACTGAACGCTCCCTTACAGAAGCAATAAACTTATTAATTATAGAATTAGACGAATTTCTAATCTTATCCAACTT
>JAOUKG010000165.1 GCA_029882725.1 Cyclobacteriaceae bacterium | reverse complement strand
AAGTAAGGCTACGAGTGATACAGGGTGGCAATTTAAAATTAATTTCAAGGCCCGGGGCTGAAGAATTAGGGAATTTGAAATTAAAGGAAAATAGGGAGTGGCATACACTTGAAATTCCAGTTTCGGGAGGCTTTCTGAATCAAATGGTGATTCAATTAGTGAGTGGCGAAGTGGAGATAGACTATGTTGAATTAATGTTGAATTAATGTTGAATTAATGTTGAATTATAAAAGTAGAGAATTATTCAGAGTTTAGAGTTTAGATAATAGACCTGATTTTTTCCATAAATTTAGTTTTAAAAATAAATAGTAAATACAAAGAGAAGAACTTGACATTTATCATTAAAAAATAAAAATCTATCTGTTACATTACAAAAAAAATACTCTTATGAAATATTTATTGCCTTTACTCTCTTGGTGTTCGTTGACATTATTTTCTGCCTGCAATACACCCACCGAACACGCAACCGAAAATGAACCAGAATCATCGAACTATGAATATTCAGGAAATATTGAGGTGTATGATTCCTCCTTTTTCGACCTTGTGGGAAGGGATACAAAAATGGAATTGCTGGCCTCAGGTTTTACCTGGTCGGAGGGTCCTTTATGGGTTCAGGAAGGTGGCTATTTACTTTTCACCGATGTGCCCGAAAATGTAGTGTATAGATGGACAGAAGCCGACAGTATAACAGAGTTTTTAAGACCTTCAGGATATACGGGTGAGCGAACCGATAAAAGGGAACCAGGTGCAAACGGACTGATTCTTGATCAAGATGGGAAACTAATCCTTTGCCAGCATGGCAACCGTATGGTAGTGCGTATGAATTCAGATCTTAATAATCCTCAATCTCTTTTTGACACCATAGCATACCAGTTTGAAGGTAAAAAATTCAACAGCCCCAACGATTTGGTAATGGATACTCAAGGACGAATATACTTTACAGATCCCCCCTACGGTTTAGACGAATGGGACCCAAAAGAAACCGATTTTCAAGGCGTTTACAGAGTGGATACTGATGGCACAGTGACCTTACTGGTAGACAGTTTGTTCCGACCAAACGGAATTGGACTTTCCCCCGATCATAAAATAATGTATATAGGCACTTCAGACGCCAATAGTGCAAAATATTATGCCTACAATCTGGACGTTCAGGGAAATGTGGTTTCAGGAAAAGTACTTTTGGATGTTACTGCTTTGGCAGCAGAGAAAAAATCGGGCGTCCCCGATGGACTGACTGTCCATAAATCCGGAACTTTATTTACTACCGGACCTGAAGGAGTGTTGGCAATAAGTCCGGAAGGTAAAATTTTAGCGGCCTTACAAACGGGTAATGCCACTGCAAATTGCACCTTCGACAACGACTTTTCAACACTTTATATCACTTCCGATATGAACTTATTGCGGTTGAATATGAAGTAGTGAGAAGTGAAATAGTGTTATATGAACTAAAAAATTAATGATGCGAATTTTTAGAGACAGCTATACTTTGTTCTCTAAGTATTTGCATCATTTAAATACCTGTCAAACGGATATAAAGCCTTAAAAACCTGAATGGAATGTTGTAGGAAACCCTCTGAAGTAACCTGTTGATCACTACAACTGTGGGAAGCCAGGAAACTCTTATGTTTCAATAATTCTATTTCAGGATGGTCTTTGGGGTAATCGCGCGGTGCTGTTTTAAGCTTTTCTCCATTTATTTCACCAAAATATTTTTTGAAATCCGTGTTGTCTAAAATTGCTTTAAGACCCTTCGCGTTATAGTCTATTTCCGAACGTATGGCTTTAAGCCAATCGCCCTGGGGAAGATAGGCACCGCCGGCCAGCATACTTGCTCCTGGTTCAATATGGATGTAATATCCTGCACGTGTATGGATATCCGATCTCTTTTCTGCCGATGTGATGTGGGCACCAAAATGAGTTTTATAGGGAGCTTTATCTTTCGAAAAACGAACGTCGCGATAAATACGAAACACACACTCTTTTGCAGAATGATGCCCAATAGTGGGGTCAAAAGTAGTTATCTCCCCTATTAATGTATCTATAAAGTCCACAAATTGTGCCCTGGCCTCCTCATATTCTTTCTTGTTGTCTTTGAACCACTCGCGATTGTTGTTGGTTTTTAACTTTTTAAGGTACTGAAATGCGGAGGTAGTTATTTGTGACATGGCTTCAATGATTTTGAATTATGTATATCGGGAACAACATTCAAGTTAAGACTTTTTTAGTACTACTTTAGAATTTGAATTCAATTGATCCGAGTTTCAATGCATTATAGTGTGTAAATTTTAGTTCCTAGCAGCCTGTCGGACTTATACTAGCATTTCTGGTTTAAAAACATTCCGTCCCTAACGGGGACGGGTTCGCGACAATGTATTCTTTCTACAAACATATTATCCCTACGGGATATAATTTGCATTATAAACGTTTAATGTAAAGTGAATTTTGGGTGTTTCGAATTCATTGTGTTCACATTTTTATCGTCCCGGTAGAAACCAAATGTCTGTAGCCAGCCGTCAAAACAATATAATCCATCCCCTAGAAACAAAATTTCTGTAGAACAACATCACAACAATAATTCATCCCGTAGAACGAATCTTTGATGAAAACCATCGCAACAACAACCCATCCCGTTAGGGATGAAATGTTTGTAGAAAAACATTCGTAATAGGGAACCCGTCCCGGTAGGGACGGAATGTCTGTAGAAAACATTGCTGATTACAATGAGAAGGGAATTGAAGCAATAATTTCCACAGCAAGAGAAAAAAATAATAGTTTTTTAGATGAAGTTCTCTCGAATGAATCGCCACCATTGGAGGGAAAAAATCCGGTGGAGAAAATGAATAAACTAATAAAGACTAAAGAGGGAAAAGAGATATATAAAAACAGGAAACAAACCATCGAGCCATTTTGTTGAATAATAAAAGACTCTGGAAGGTTCAAACATTTATAGGCTCAATTATGAAATAGATACCTCCCCCTTTTTGGAGTCAACTCCTCATTCCTATATCTCCAATCTTATAAAACCCTTCATCTACCAAACAATCTACATTTGGATGCAGCTGAAGAAAGGAAGCCGGACAATCTGTACTGATTTTACCGGATAACAACTTTTGAAGAGCATCTCTTTTTCCTTCCCCCGTAACTAAAAGAATAATCTTTTTAGCAGACAGTATATTCCCCATACCCAAAGTCATTCCGAACTTGGGTTTTTGGTCTATGTCCGCAATCATTTGATGGTTTTTGGATTGTTCTGCCAAATGTGCAACATGGCAATGAGCATTCAATTCTTTGGCCGGTTCATTCAATCCGATATGTCCGTTTTTTCCTAATCCCAGCAAGCAAACATCTATCCTTCCTACCTCATCCAACGCTTTTTGAATTCTCTCACAATCCTTTTCAGGATCGGGGGCTTCCGAAAAAAAAGAAACTCTTTGTGCCTCTGAAATTCCAAGAGGCGCATACAAATTGTCATTTAAATACCGTTCGCAAGTACCTTCACTATTGTGTGAAATTCCTCCCCATTCGTCCAACTTCACAACCCTCATGTTTCCTGAAACCCTTCTGTTAACTTCTATTTCCCTGACAAGATTTTCGTAAACTCCTGTAGGCGATGCCCCCGTAGCCGCACAAAATACCGCAGTTTCCTTTTTCCGAAACTCCTCAATCAAAATATCAGTACCACGCCTACTCATGCCTTGGTACGTATCAAAATATTCAATATTCATTCAATTAATCTTTTATTTTACGCCCAGGCTTTTTCACCTTTATTATAAGGAACACATCCTTCATATCTGCCTGGAACCGGATTGAAACGCAAAGCTTTGGTTGATCCAATTTCGGAACTAAAATACCCCCAAATAGTTAACTGTTTCATCATAGCAAAAAAATGATTTTTCCCATTCCTGATTTCATTTCTTGCCTCAATATCAATTTCCGAAAGCAATTCATTTCGCTCCCCGGCAGAGATATCCAAAAAACCATTATTGAATTTTTCTACAGAAGCATCCTGAATATTTTTTATGCCTGCCAAAAATGTTTCGCTTTCTTCTGGGCTGTAACAATCATTTACCATGGTCCACATAAACTCACCAATTCGAGCTGCCTTGGCTCCGGGGGATTGTTCGGATTCAGGAAGTATAGTTTCTCCAATTTCATCTAAAAAAAGGATTTCATTGCCTGATAATACCATTCCCCCATCCGTATGGTTTGTGCAACCTGCCAGAAAAAATTCCGACCCTATGACGGCCGTTCCCAACAAGGAAGCAGTGAGTGAAAGTGCTCTTCTTCTATCCATAATTCAAATTTTTAGCTTCATGCAAAACCTGGTAATTTTTATCAAATATAAATTTTTAGATTTTATAAAGTTAATACTTCTAAACCCAAAACCCCAATTTGTTTACCGCTTGTAAAATCTATTTAAAAAAGTGGTCTCCCATCTGTAAAATAATTTAGTATTATTTTTTATATTTAAAATACAAGTTTTGAAAACTTAAATTATTGAAAATTTAAAGAAATAGAGGTCTTTATCACCATTCAATAAATACCTTCCAATTAATTAAATACTAGCTATATGAAATCATCAAGAAGAACCTTTTTAAAGAAAACAGCAGCAGCAGGATCGGCTACCATAGTTGTTCCTACTATTCTTTCATCAAGTGTTTTTGGTGCAAATGACCGCATCAACGCCGCTGTTTTGGGAGTAAATGGTCGTGGAAAAGCACATATCCAAGGGTTTATGGCCCAGGATAATGTTCGGATAAAGACACTGTGCGACCCCGATATGAATATTTTGAAAGACCGCCAAAAAGAGTTTAAGGAAACCTATAATAAAAAGGTTGGACTTGAACAGGATATGCGTAGAGTCTTTGAAGACAAAGACATTGATGTTGTAGGTATTGCAACGCCCAACCATTGGCATGCACTTTCAGTAATTTGGGCTTGTCAGGCAGGCAAAGATGTTTACGTGGAAAAACCAGGTTCGCATAATATTACCGAAGGGCGGAAAATGGTAGAAGCTGCTGAAAAATACGATCGTATTGTACAGCATGGCGTACAGTTAAGAAGTTCCCCTGCTATTAATGAAGCTATTAAACTTTTACGTGACGGGTATATTGGAAGGGTCTATATGGCACGAGGTCTTGTTTTTCGTTGGAGAGGAGACATTGGCGATCAGGGTACTTCTGCTGTTCCAGAGGGTTTGGATTATGATTTGTGGACAGGACCAGCTCCAAAACGCCCCTTTACGAAAAATCTGGTTCATTATAACTGGCATTGGCATTGGGATTATGGTAACGGTGATGTAGGAAATCAGGGGATTCACGAAACAGATCTTTGTATGTGGGGACTGGATGTAGGCTTACCGTCGGAAATCACTTCCATGGGAGGGAAATTCCTTTGGGACGATTGCAAAGAGGTGCCTGAAGTACTTACCTCCATATATAAATATCCCGATGAAGGTAAAATTATTCAATTTGAAGTACGCCCTTGGTGTACAAATACAGAAGACGGTGTAACGGTTGGAAACATTTTCTATGGAGAGAAAGGGATTCTTGTAGTCGATGGATATGATTCATATAAAACATATATGGGGCAAAAGAGAACCCCGGGCCAATCGGGTAAAGATGGAGAAAATTCAGGTTCAGAATATGACCGTGGGGCAGGAGGAACTGATGGTCACTTTGCCAATTTTATTGAAGCTGTTCGTAAGCATGACAAAAGTATTTTGAACGGCCCTGTAGAGACCGCCCACCTTTCTTCGGGTTTGGCTCACTTAGGCAATATTGCTTACCGATTAGGAAAAGTATTGAAATTTGATCCTAAAACTGAAAAATTCGTGAATGATAAAGAAGCAGATAAAATGCTGACAAGAGAATATCGTGAAGGATTTGAAGTTCCTGATAAGGTTTGATGTTTTTCCAGGTTGATTTGAAAAATCGAAATTAGTCATGCTAATTTCGATTTTTCAGTTTCAATTAATTATTTCTAATTACTTGAATACAGTGTAGCTACGTTCCTTACAATAGAATAAACCCTACAGTATATAATTTGCCTTATAATCATTTATACAAAATATATTTTGGGTGGTAGAAATGGCATTGGTTTCCCCGTTGACCATCCCGGAGGTATGGAATGTTTGTAGAAATTAATTTAACCTCTCATTCCAAAACGATTCCCTCAGCTACTGCCCATTCATAAAACCTCTCTATCCAGTTGTCGGTAGGCATTCCATTTTTTCTCATTCCAAAACCATGACCCCCTTTTGAGTACATGTGCAAGGCCACATTTAATTTACTGTTATGCCAGGAGTTATAAAGTTCAATAGAACCAGAGGCCAAACCCAATGCATCATCAGTTGCGCAGATAATCAACATGGGAGAAGCATTTTCCGGAGCAGACTGAACGGGCTGTGCAGTGGTCCAGGGATAAACAGGAACTAAAAAATCGGGTTTATTACTG
>JAOUKG010000164.1 GCA_029882725.1 Cyclobacteriaceae bacterium | reverse complement strand
CATGCCGATATATGGATTCTCTTCTAAAATTACAAATTGCTTGATATCGTGTTCAGCATCATTTGTAGCATAGGAAATAATCTCCTCACTATATTGTGCAACGTCAGGTTCAAATATGTAACTGGCAAGAAGTTTTGAACTAATCTCATTCTTACTTATTGCATAGGTAACTCCAGCTGCGATAAAAGTGTTTTTTAGGTTTGCATTGTCCAGCGTAACAATATAAGTGAGGTTTTCAATGTATTTTTTAAGATTTAATATATAAACGAGCTTCTCAGTATCATCTTGGAGGTTTACAAAAACGACAGAACTATCTTCAATATTCGCTTTTTGAAGACTTTCAGGGTTGTTGTAATCACTAAAAAGTATAAAAACATCTTTTTTGCTGTAATTCTCTGAGATAATTTCAATATTATCTTTGTCCATTGTTACAATAGCCACTTTTCTATGTGCAGCAACCAACTGGTCTGTAACTGCTTTCCCAAAATCAGTCCAACCTATAATTACAACGTGATTTTTAAATGATGTGCCATTCATACCCAATTTTTTATTTTCTTTTATTGTATTCATGATGTTTGTAAACTGTCCAATGAGTAACCCGTAAAGCCCAAGGCTGAATAAAATAAATACGGATCCTATTGCTCGTCCGGCAGTAGTATGGGGCACCATATCCCCATAACCAACCGTAGTTAATGTAACCGTTGAATACCAAAGAGCGTCATTCCAGTTTTTTATAGTAGCCTCAGAGTGACCAGCTTCATAATGAACCAATAAATAAAGCAGGAATAGGTATCCACAAATACCCATTACTAAAAATAGTATAATTTTTTGTAAATTCAGTTTCCGCATAAAGCCAGTTAGGTTATCCTAAAATACCGAATTTTCTTCTGAAATTCCTAATTCTGTAATAATATCATAAACTTTCAAACAACAGACTTTTTATAAAGTTTTTACTTTTACACAACCAACTACGAATTTATTCGTATATAAATTTTGAAACTTGTTTACATGTAATTAACTTACCTACGAAATTATTCGTATATGAAAAAAATAAGACCTACAGAAAAGGAACTCGAGATACTTCAAGTGCTTTGGGAAAAGGAGGGAAGCACCGTTAGAGAAGTACATGAGATACTCTACCCAAATGAAGAAACAGGGTATACAACTACCTTAAAGCTAATGCAGATTATGTTTGATAAGGGTTTGATTTCCAGAACTAAAGCAGGTAAAACCCATCACTATACTGCCATTGTGGATAAAGAAAATATTCAAAGTGAATTACTGAACCGTTTTGTTTCCAATGTTTTCAGTGGGTCTACGTCCAGTCTTATTTTACAATTACTTGGAAACACTAAAAATACTCCTGAAGAAATTAAGGAAATACGTGATTATCTGGATAAAATCGATAAAAAATGATATCACTCTTCTCCAATATCACCATTTCGCCCTTTTTCACAGCTTTTGGTTGGGTTCTTCTTCACTCTCTTTGGCAGGGAATGATTATTTTTTTGATTTACAAATTAATAGAGCCTTTTTTCTCTAAATTTAAAGCAGAAGTTCTTTACTCTATTCAATTACTGGCACTATTTTTTATTCCTTTCATTTCAGTATATACGATGTTAAGTTATACTGAATTATTGGTTACAAATGGCAATTCAACCCAAGTCGCGAATAATTTGCTTTATTATAATCTGTCGCTTCCAATAAACAATGATCATCAATCCAGTATTTTGGAAGTTGCAAATGCATTAATTCCATGGTGGGTTATTCTTTGGGGAATTGGGTTTACTTTTTATTTAATCAGGTTGTCATCAGGCCTGTATCTTGTAAAGAAGATTTCGGCTACAGCTGATAGTCGTGTGTCAGAATCATGGCAAAATGCATTAAATAATGGAAAGAAGATTCTGGGGTTGAAAAACAAAATTGCATTAAAAAGATCTAATAGAATTACCGGGCCATCAGTAGTGGGGGTTCTTAGACCTATCATATTAATACCGGCTTCTTTGATATCAGGTCTTTCCACATGGCAGGTTGAAGCAATTGTTCTACACGAACTTGCCCATATTAAACGTTGGGATTACTTGGTCAATATTATTCAAAACTTTTTTGAGGCCATATTTTTCTTCAATCCTTTCGTTTGGTATTTGTCTAAGAAAATCAGGTTGCAAAGAGAACTTTGCTGCGATGAAATGGTCATTCAAAATGGGTATTCAAGACGTGATTATGTGGATATCTTATTGTCCGTAGAGGAGGTATGCAATTCTTCTACTGTTTTTCAGATAAACTTTTTTGGAACTCAAAATAAACTCAAGGATAGAATTTTTAAAATTATGGGAAACTCAAAAAACTCACACAACAATGCTCCATTGCTTATTATACTAGCGTTGAGCCTTTCATTTGTTTTTATTTCATGGAAATCAGATCCCGGAGAAATAGAAATTAATACTGATACAGAAAATTTTCAAGCTAAGTTTAGTCCGGTAAAGGAAGCGCAAACATTACAAATTGTACAGCAAAAGGATAAAGTCTCCAAAAGAGAATCCAAACGAGTTAAAAAAGAGAAGGATAAGGAGAAAATTAAGGAAATAAACAATGATACTAATCCTAAACAAAAGGCAGACAACTCCCTTTCAACCATGGAAGAACTCTTAAAAACGCAGGAAAATATATTGCGTATCCACGAAAAAGAGTTGAAAGCTATGGAAATGATTATTAACGAAAAGATGAAAGATTTTCCTGATGTATCGGAAATAATTTCTGAAGAATTGATAAGTAAACTCGAACTATTGGAAGAAGAATTTAATAAAGAGGAAATACAAAAAAGAGTCCAGGAGGCTCTTAACTCTCAGCAATCAAATTTTGAAAAACAGCAAGTGGCTTTGGAAATAAGTGAAGAAGCTCTGCGAAAAGTGGAAGAACGTATACAAGAAATAGATTTTGAAAGACTAAAGGAGATAGAGAAAGAAATTTCAAAATTAGAATTAGAAAACATGGCTGAAATTGCTGAAAAAACAGAAGAGATTGAGAAAACGGCGATGGAAATTGAAAAAAGAGTTAAAGAATTTGAATCCAAAGCTGTGTCAGAGCTCATTAAGGATGGTTACTTGAAAAAAGGTGAAGAAATTGAGAATTTAGACATAAAAAATGGTGAATTTAATTCTGTAAATGGCATAAAAATCAAAAAAGAACATCAACAAAAATACAATGACTTGGTCAAAAAATATTTGGGTGATTCCTCAATTAAATGGCAATAAGAAGTAGAGACGCGATTTATCGCGTCTCTTTCTCCAGTTATTTATCGCGCCTCCTCATATCGCATCCCCCAAGATTTATATTATCTCCGTACCTCTCTACTTTTCCTTCATTAAAATCATTAAGGCGGCAATAATAATAAGGTTTTTAATAATGTATTGCCCTACGAGAGTCAATTCAACCATCGAGGCGGTGAAAGATAATTCCGGAAATAAAAATAAGGGTGTAAATGTGCATATCATGTGAACCAAGGCTGCATATAATGCATACTTTTTAAATTGGTTGGTGATCAGTAATATACCCACGGCTGTTTCCCAAATAGCAAGTAAAATAATGCTTACGTTCGAAGGAATTAACCCAAATGTAAGCAGATCAATAGTGTTTTGTGCCAATTCCTCGGCCGGGCTCACTCCCGAAAAAAACTTTAAACTTCCAAACCAAAGGTAAACCACTCCAATAGTGATTGATAGACTTATATCCGTAAACGACCTTCTCCTTTTCTCCATTTCCATCCTGATTATTAATTTTTAAAATACATTCTTCTTCCTGGTATCAATTAAAAAGTGCCTCTTAGTCCATCCTGTATTTTTAAAAAATAATTGGCTAATTTTTACTTTTCAACACCTGAATCAATTCACTTAAACGATTCTTGCGCAATACTAACATTTGTTTTTATATAAAAAACTGATATTTCTCATCTAATGAACTGTTGATATACAGTTTTTTGTAACATTTTTAAAAAGGGTTTGTCTTCAGGATTTTATTACAATCTAAAATATATTCAAATTTTACGAACCTTTCGAAGGTTTAGAACCTTCGAAAGGTTTCGTAAATTTCGGTAATTTGCAACAAAACAACCGTTTATAAACGTTTATATCCGTTTCAATTTTACTCGCTCTCAACACTTATAATTACACCCTCTAGGGCCTGCTGAAAAACTAAATCATTCCGGGAACTGAAATTCCGTCCCAAACGGAATGGGAGGATGATAACCTACTGTTTCTATTAATAGATAATCCCTACGGGATAGAGGTCACTTTTTTTCCTGAATATAAATCCTGATGCATTTGCCCGGATCAAATGATTAATTTGAAATAAATATGGGTGATTGGAATAAACGTTTTACACGTGGGGACGCACGGAAGTACGTCTCTACTAACCCCAATCCTATATAATTTATTTCCTTCTTATACAATGCGTGTTAATAAAACTACATTTTCAACATGGGGGGTGTGTGGAAACATATCCACTGGTTGAACATTGGAAACTTTATATTTTGAAGATAACCATTCAATATCCCGGGCTTGTGTAGCGGGATTACAACTTACATATACAATTCTTGAAGGTTCTGCTTCCAGCAATCTTTTACAAACATCTTCATGCATTCCCGCTCTGGGTGGGTCTGTAATTACCACGTCAGGTTTTCCGTGAATGGAAAAGAATTGTTGTGTCAACAGATCTTTCATGTCTCCACTAAAAAATTCAAGATTGTCGTAATTATTTAATTTCGCGTTTTCCCGGGCATCCTCAACCGAAGCCTCCACATATTCAATACCTATTACCCGTTTGGCAGAGGCTGCGATATAATTAGCTATGGTTCCTGTACCTGTATAAAGATCGTAAACCAATTCGTCTTTTTTAATTTGCGCGAAGTCGTAACTAATTTTGTATAACGTTTGGGCCTGGTTACTGTTGGTTTGAAAAAACGATTTGGGGCCTATCCTGAAACTAACGCTTCCATCTCCCTCAGGTTTTTTCATCACTTCTGTAATATATAATTTTCCCGAAAAATGAATGGGCTCCAGGTCACCGAAGCTATCATTCATTTTTTCATTGACAATGTAAAAGCAGGAAGTTATTTCAGGAAACTCTTCCACTATTGCCTTTAATATATTCTGAATTTTTTCTTCATCATTTTCTGCCACTTGAAGAATAACCATCAAATCTCCTGTGGTAGTATTTCTGATAATAAGATTTCTTAAGAGCCCGTTATGCCTTCTGATATCATAAAAAGTGTAGTCATTTTTAAAAGCATACTCTCTTACAAAATTTCGAATGGCATTGGATGGATCTGCCTGTAAATGACATTCTCCAATGTCCAGTACTTTATCAAACTGCCCGGGCATGTGAAACCCTACTCCATTTTGGAATTTCTCATTACCTTGCTCAATTTCATCCCATGTTAACCACCTTTTGTTTGAAAATGTAAACTCCAGTTTATTTCTGTATTTGTACTTATCAGGCGATGGTACAATCGGTTGAATATCTGAAATATTTACTTTTCCTATTCTGGTCAGGTTTTCAACGACTTGTTTTTCTTTGTATTTAAGTTGTTCCTGATACTCTATGTTTTGCCATTTACACCCTCCACACATTCCAAAATAGTTACAGGTAGGATCGACCAGAGCTTTAGAGCGTTCATGATATTGAACGGCCTTTCCTTCCATAAAATTCTTTTTCCGTTTATAAACGGAAATATCAACAACGTCACCGGGTATGGCATTTTCAACAAAAATGACTTGTCCGTCTATTTTAGCAACAGCTTTACCTGTGGCTGCCATGTCTATAATGGGAATATGGGAAAATAGCTTTTTCAAGGGTTATGTTTTATTTTAAAAAGGTATTAATAAGGCATTCTTAATATGTATTACAACCTTCTTATTAAGAAAGCTGTCTGGTAAATGAATCAATGTTGCAAAATTATGTTATTTTTGTAATAATGGCCTATATAAAAAACGTCCTATTTTGTTTTATTTTTTTACTTGTCTCTCAGACAATGTGGGCTTCCCATATTGTAGGGGGAGAGTTCGAAATGGAGTATAAAGGCGATTTTCAGTATACATTGCGAATGTTATTGTATTTTGATGTTTTAAATGGGAATGCAGGAGCCCGTGACGATCAAGTACTGGTTTCAATTTTTAGAAAGAGAGATGATGTGCTTGTTACTAATATTTCTATTCCATTTTTCAGCGTTTCCCGTGTAGATTATTTTCAGCCCTCTTGTTCAAATGGTGAAGTGGTAACAGATAAGATCATTTATTCTATAGATCATTACTTTAGTCCTGATATATACAATGATCCTGAAGGATATTATATGGTTTGGCAAAGGTGCTGTAGGAATTATACAATTACCAATGTTTACAGTAATGAACCTCCTAATGGATTACATGCAGGACAAACTTTTTATCTTGAATTCCCTCCGGTAGTTACTCCTGATGGTAC
>JAOUKG010000163.1 GCA_029882725.1 Cyclobacteriaceae bacterium | reverse complement strand
GATCGCCCCATTTTCCTCCTACCTGCCAGGTGCCTAGTCCTATTTCTGTAATTTCAAATCCTGTTTTTCCTAGTATACGCTTGTTCATGAATTCAATACTAATCGTTGAGAAATTAATTATTTTGTTGCGGGTAAAATTAAGATTGATTTGGGGAAGCACAAAGAAATACCACCGCCCTTTTCCAGCAAGACGCTTAGAGACGCGATAAATCGCGTCTCCCCGGTTTATCGTTTTTAGATTTGAGGAAGTTTATTTATGATGCCTCTACCCATTTCCACGTAACCCGGAGGAATAATAGGAACAAAAATCTCAATATAGGTACAGTATGGATTTAACTAATATTTTTTATATATTACAATATAAAAAATATTGTAATATACCTGTAAAGACACAATTTATAACATCTCCTTTTATGTGCCTTATTACCATCTTCAAAGGATTTACTTCCTCTCCACCTAATGGCCCAAAACCAACCCACCCAAAACTTCTAAATGATTAGCCACTATTTCAAATTAGCTAAAAGAGAACTATTCAAAAATAGGTACTATACATTTATTAATATTTTCGGGCTCGTATTTGGAATGTTATCGGCGCTGATTATTGCCAAATATATCGGAGGCTCGTTGCAATTTGATAGCTTCCATCAAAAGAAAGATAAAATATACTCCATAAAACAAGCAGAATCCATAAATGGTAGTTCCCAGGAAAATAGCCATGTAACTTATTGGGGAGTTGGAGAGCTTGCCCATCAATATCCCGAAGTAATTAACATAACGCGATACAGTTTTCATGTTGGGGCTTTAGTTATAGCCGATAACGATAGAGGCAATAGTTTGTCTTTTCTGGAAAATAAAATATTCTCCGTAGACTCAAGCTTCCTTAACATCTTTACATTTCCATTACTCTATGGAAACCAAAAAACAGCTTTGTCCAGACCTAACTCAATTGTTATTACCAACTCAGCTTCCCAACGATACTTTGGAAATTCAAACCCTATAGGAAAAACACTTACGGTACGAGTTTCATGGGGCTTGGAAACGGTGTATGAAGTAACTGGAGTTATAGAAGATTTTCCTGAACAATCGCAATTCAAATTTGAATTTTTAATAACCCAAGCCCCTCTGAATCCCGATGAATTCTGGTATGTGCCCCAATATTCAACGTATCTATTGTTAAAAGAGAACGCAGACACGGATGAATTATCAGATAAAATAGCAAGTAAATTGAATGAAGTACCTCAATTGCAGTCGGCAAACAGAGTAGTGACAATGTCATTGGAGTCGTTGGCAAAAGTTCAATTATCAAGCACAGAGTACCTGCTAATTGCCGTAGGTGTTTTTATTGTACTTATTTCCTGGGTAAACTACATAAACCAAGTCATTGCCCAATCGTATTGGAGAATGAAGAAAATTGGCATACTAAGAGTGATGGGGGCTACAAGGTCAAATTTAAAAACACAATTTATAGTTGAATCAAGTCTTATCTGTTTGACTTCGCTAATCTTGATTATTGCAATTTACCTAAGTATAGAGCCATTTTTACAGTCGCTTACCAATAGCCATTTATTACCACTGATAGGAGATCCTACTCATATTAATGTTATATTCCTTTGCATTTTCTTTCTGGGTATAACCTTAGCATCGGCTATACCAACAGTTATTCTATTCTCACCAAATTTTGGAACAACTTTACAAAACACCTACAGTAGCAAGGTTAGTGGCATTGGTCTGAGAAAGGTGCTTGTAACCGTTCAATTTTCTATTTCAACCATTTTGATGATCAGTATCTTGGTTATTTCCAATCAATTGGAATTTATGAATAACAAAGAAAAAGGCATAGACTTGAAAAACGTGCTCATTATTAGGGCTCCTATAGCAAAAGATACAACGTGGAATGTGAAGAGAAAAACGGTGGAGGCATTTAAAGAAAGATGCGCAGAACTTCCATTTGTTCAGCAAGTTACCTCCTCAACCACAGTGCCAAGTGAAGAGTATAGAGAAGAAACCTATCTAAGTCTTGAAGGAAACAGTAACAAAACGATGGTTTATCAAAACGGCGTAGATGAGCATTTCTTTGACTTATACGATGTTAAATTTATTGCCGGACACAATTTTGTGCCAGATGCCCGGTGGAAAAATAAGAATAGTATCATTTTAAATGAATCGGCAGCAAATGCATTAGGTATTATTGATTATGAAAAAATGATTAATGCTCAAATTACGGATCATGAATCGAATGAGGTGTATAATCTTGTAGGAATTGTAAAGGACTATCACAAGACCTCGTTAAAATACAAAAAAAGACCTATTGCTTTTAAATTTAACGTATTCAGAGGGCATTTCTCTCTGAGAGTTTATGGGGAAGGAATAACTCATGGTACTGATCTGGAAAGAAAGTTGAGTGCCATAAAACAATTTTGGGAGCAAAGTTATAAGGATGCGGCCTTCAATTACTTTTTTCTCGATGAAAAATTCGCAGCACAGGACAGGGAAGACCTTTATTTTGAAAAATTGTTTAACTATTTTACAGTCCTTTCCATTGTTATTTCCTGTCTGGGGTTATTTGGGTTATCACTGTTCGTTTCAACAAAAAGACAGAGGGAGGTAGGAGTCAGGAAAGTTTTTGGTGCTACTTCTGTTGATATTTTAGCAATCTTCCTAAAAGGGTATTCGGGATCACTCATCGTAGCTGTTGTAATTGGCACCCCTCTTGCATACCTTATGATGAATATGTGGCTGAAAAACTACGCCTATAGAATTGATATTGGCATATGGATTGTCTTTTTAGCCTGGCTTGGGTTGATCATTATTTTCCTGTTCACTGTTTCTTACCATACAATAAAATCATCAATTGCAAACCCGGTAACGATATTGAAGGATTAGCAAAGAGTAGACAAGTCATTATCAGGTTCATACCCGATTTTTTTATAATGAATATTTATTAAAGTTAACCTCATTGGAAAAGGTTGAATCTTATTTTATACTATGGGCGATCGCTCAGATTATAAGTCCCTCAACAATTGGCTGGAACGTTTGGCCGATTGGCTGGTAGATAATAATTTTTTAATTCTGATGGAGATATATGAGGTTTTTACATAGTAAACTGTATAATTCCTGAAAAACGTATACAGAGATTTACTGATTATTAATTTAATGTTATTTAATTTAATAATATAAATTAAATTTTTAATTAGTTGATATATATTATTAATATACTTATATTTAAAATAAGTTGTAGATATTGGTACATAATTTAGGGGTCAATGAAAACAACCTTATAACCAAAATAATAGTGATATGAATTATGCTCTTCAAATAACGCTTTTGACTTTTTTTCTAATGATAACCTATTTCAATGCTTCTGCTCAATTTGTTGCTATAATGGAAATAAAGGAACCAATCCCGGGGCTTTGTAATGATAAGAAAGTGTATGCATTACTTCCTTCCTTCAAAGGTCAGAAGGAAGCAGAATGCTCATTATCAGATGAAGAAATCAATGAAAGACTCAATAATGAAGTTAAATTTTTGAAAAACAATCCGAAATATGATGATAAGGGAATGATTGGGTTGGTTATTAATTGTAAAGGGGAGGTGGTTCAATGTAAAATGGACAATAAAACAAAAATGCCAGAGTTGGACAAACAAATTGAAGATGTATTCAATACTTTAGGTGTTTGGACGGCCGGAAAATTGAATAAAAAGGCGGTTGATACTTCCAGGTTATTTAGTTTTGTTATCAAGGATGGGGTTATCATAATTAATTAAAATTTGAATAATTATTTTAATATAATGAATACATTAATTGCATGTCCATCCTGTAAAACTGTACCTGAACAAGAATTAGAAAATTGTGCAATTTGTGGATATCCTTTTTCTGGCAATAATGAGGAAAAATCAAAATTTATTGCACGACAAATTCTCAACAAGGGAAAAATTGCTGATGCCGAGTCCAGTATTAAAAGCGCGAGATTAATTCTTTTTATTATTGCTGGTTTTAATATAATTGCATCGTTTTTTCAATTTACGAATGTTGAAAATGGATTTATTTTAATTGTTTTAAGTAATTTGATAGGATTGATTTTTTTATTTTTTGCTTTTATAATAAAAAAGAAGCCGTTTATCTTTACTCTAATACCCTTGGTTTTATTGATCATGATTTACACAGCAGATGCTATTATCGAGCCTAATACTTTGATACAAGGGTTTATTTGGAAAGTGATCTTTTTAAGTGGGTTAGTTTATAGTTTGATAAAAATAAAAGAAAAGGAAAAAATTAAAAAAACAGATCAAATGAACTAATCCTACCGTTCTTCAACTATCTCCTTTATACATTGCACCCACCTTGGGTGGTCATTCAAGCTTTCCACCATTTGAATTTTATCACCTCCATGTTCAACAAAAAGTTCCTGATACTCCACACCAATTTCAACAATCGTTTCCAGGCAATCGGCAGTAAAAGCAGGAGAGAACATCAATAATTTTTTAGCTCCTTCTTTGGCTTTTTCTATTACCACCTTATCGGAAAAGGGTTCCAGCCATTTTTTGTCAAGTCTCGATTGAAAGGCCACTGTATAGTCACTCTCCTTCATACCGAGCGACTCAGCAATAAGCCTTGTAGTAGCATAACAAGTAGCTTTATAGCAGAATTTATTGTCTTCAGTAATTTCCGTTTCACAATTGTGGTTTTCACACAAATCGTTATCATACACCTTGTCAACTTGTCTTTCAGGCAAACCGTGATAGCTGAAAACCACATGATCATATTCCTTCCAATTGTGTTTGGACCCAATTTCTTTCCAGGCCTGTATGAAAGTGGGATGGTCGTAATACTGATTTACAAACCGTAATTCAGGTATAACCCACCACTTGCCTATTATTCGCATAACCTCTTCGATAACAGATCCCGTAGTAGCCGATGCATATTGTGGGAAAAGAGGGAATACAATAATTTTGGAATAGTTCTTTTTTTTCATTTCAGCCAAAACCGAAGTAAGTGCAGGTTTTTTGTAACGCATCGCTAAAAAAACATCAGCATCATTTCCCAGTTCTTTTTGTAATAAATTTTTCACATTTTGCCCATATAACATAATAGGAGATCCTTTTTCGGTCCATACTTGCTTATAGATATGCGTTGAATTCTTTACCCGAAAAGGGATTATGATCAGATTTACAAGTATTTTTCTAGCCAACCAGGGGATATCGATAACCCTGGGATCATTAAGAAATTGAGAAAGATAACTACCTACCTTGCTTATTGTAGGGCTATCGGGAGTGCCCAAATTCACAAGTAATACTCCGGTTTTTGCCATATCTATTTATTCTGTTATTTTTGGTCGCATTTAATTATCTAATAATATTCAAAATTGCGATTATGTTTAAGAACTCCGACCCAATATTACTAATAGATGAACAAAAAGTTAAAAAAAACCTAAAAAGGATGCACGAAAAGGTGTTGAAAAGTGGAGCTCATTTTCGTCCTCATTTTAAAACGCATCAATCGTTGCAGATAGGAAAACTTTTTCAGGAAGAAGGAATAAAAAGTATTACCGTATCGTCTATGGGTATGGCCGAGTATTTTGGAGGCTATTGGGACGATATAACGATAGCATTTCCTTTTAATATTCTGCAATTGGATAGGTTAAATACGTTATTGGAAAAACAATTTGTTCATATTATGGTAGATTCCCCCGAATTGGTTGATGCCCTTTTGGGGAAGGTAGATATGTATTGCGGGGTTTGGATAGAAATAGAAACAGGAAATAAGCGAACCGGGATTGATCCCAACAGGATAGACGAAATTCGTGCCATGGTAGAAAAAATTTCAAACGATCCCTACCTGGAATTTACCGGATTTTATTCCCATCCCGGGCACTCCTATACCCGAAAAGGAAAAGAGGCAGTTTTGTCGGTTTTCAATGAAACTGTTTCAATAATGAATAAATTGAAAAGCCAATTTGATATTGAAGGCATTCAGGTAAATGTGGGAGATACTCCCTCAAGCAGCCACACCGATTCATTTGAAGGTGTGGATTCAGTAAGCTGTGGCAATTTTATCTTTTACGATATGATGCAGGTAAATATTGAAAGTTGTAAAGCTGAAGATGTTGCTGTTTGTCTTACGGCTCCTGTGGTGAGCATAAGTCGTGAACGGAAAGAAATAGCAGTTTTGGCCGGAGGTATTCATCTATCGAAAGAAAAAATGGAACTTAACGGGCAACCATTTTTTGGTTCCGTTGTATTGTTGGAAGAGAACCATTGGGGAGAGCCATTGCAAGATTGTTATATAAAATCTATATCCCAGGAACACGGTGTAATAAAGGCCAGTGATGAATTATTGGAAAGAGTTAAAATTGGTGATGTTTTAGGTGTTTTACCTGTGCATTCATGTATGACAGCTGATTGTATGGGAAAATATTATGATTTTGAAGGGAATGTAATCGATCACTTTTCAATGAGAGCAAGAGACCGGGATTGATTTACAGGGAGTTGGCGTAAT
>JAOUKG010000162.1 GCA_029882725.1 Cyclobacteriaceae bacterium | reverse complement strand
AATTTCATTGTCGCCATAATCAAACAGATCGTCTTTAATTTGAAAGGCGATCCCAACATAATTGCCAAATCTTTTCATGGATTCAACGGTTTCTGAATCTCCCCCTACACTGCTGGCACCAACAGCGCAGCAGGAAGCAATAAGACTTGCAGTTTTTTGACGGATAATATCAAAATATACTTCTTCAGTAATGTCGAGGTGTCGGGCTTTTTCGATTTGAAGTAATTCTCCCTCGCTCATTTCCCTCACAGCCGTGGAAACTATTTGAAGGAGTTCAAAATCTTTGTTTTCAACAGAAAGTAAAAGTCCTCTGGAAAGAAGGTAATCGCCTACTAATACTGCAATTTTGTTTTTCCAAAGTGCATTTACTGAAAAAAAGCTTCTTCTGTAATTGGCATCGTCAACAACGTCGTCGTGAACAAGCGTTGCTGTATGTAATAATTCAATCAGGCTGGCACCCCGATAAGTTGCTTCCGAAATATCACCACAAACCCCTGCACTTAAAAAAACGAACATAGGGCGGACTTGTTTTCCTTTACGCTTGACAATGTACCCCATGATTTTGTCAAGGAGTAATACTTTGGATTTCATGGAAGCACGAAACTTTTTTTCAAATTGTTCCATTTCTTCCGAAATAGGTGCTTTAATATCTTTTAAAGACAAGGTCATGGGTTAAAATTCGGATACAATTATACTACCTGAATAAAGGGAATCAAAATTTAGTTGATAATAAGATTAAATATTCCTTGATACATATCAATTTCATATCAATTTTGATTTTTTAAATTAAATTTTAATATCTATTTTAGAAAATGCGGACATCTCTGTTGTATTTTTATCTAATTACGATTTTAATTTCCGGATGCCAAATTTTCCAAAGGGATAAAGATAACGATAATGATAAAACTGTAACGATAGAAGAAGAAATTATTGAAAAAGATCTTGAAGAAATAAAGGCAGAAGGAAAGCTTACTGTAATCTTCGATAATAGCACTACAAGTTATTTTATTTATAAAGGCCAGCCCATGGGCTATGAGTACGAACTTGTGAGCAGGTTTTGCAAAAGGCACAATCTGGAACTCGAGATAAAGATTATTACCTCTATAGAAGAGTCATTTAAATTGCTTAATTCTGGCAAGGCCGATATAATTGCTTATTACCTTACAGTAACCAAAGAAAGGTTGGAAAGAGTTGATTTTAGTGATGCCTTGCTTAATTCAGAACAAGTACTCATTCAACGAAAACCAGAAAATTGGATTGATATACCTAAGTCAAAATGGGAGAATGCTATGATTCGAAACCCGGTAGGTTTAATAGGTAAGGAGGTTCATGTACGGCAGAGTTCTTCTTTTGTGGGGCGCTTGAAAAACCTGTCTGATGAAATTGGTGGTGATATAGTAGTGGTGGAAGAACCTTCCACTGTGGAAACAGAGGGGTTAATTAAAAAAGTTGCTGATGGGGAGATTGAATTTACTGTAGCCGATAAAGATGTTGCATTGGTAAATGCTGCCTATTACCCGGTTCTTGATGTGGAAACACCGGTGAGTTTTCCTCAACAAATTGCCTGGGCTATTAGAAAAAATTCACCCCAATTAAAATCTGAATTGAATATGTTTATTGAGGAAATTACCAATTCTTCTGTGCATAAAATCATTTACAATAAATATTTTAAAGTAACCAGAACCCTTCTTGAACGTGCAAATAGTGATCTGTCTTCAATTTCAGGATCCAATATTTCCGAGTACGATGAAATTATAAAGCAGTGGAGCGACTCGATAGGGTGGGATTGGAAATTGGTTGCTTCTATGATTTACCAGGAGTCCCGGTTTAATACTTTTGCGGCTTCCTGGGCAGGAGCAAAGGGACTTATGCAACTTATGCCAAGGACAGGTAATCGTTTCGGAGCCACTAATTTATATGATCCGTCACAAAATATAAAAGCAGGAACAGGTTACATAGAGTACCTCGATAATTATTGGAGAAAAACAGTAAGCGACTCACTTGAAAGGCAAAAGTTTATATTGGCCTCTTATAATAGTGGTTTAGGTCATGTACAGGACGCCGTGGCACTGGCTCAGGAATTTGGATATTTAATTTATAAATGGGATGATGAAGTAGAAGAGTGTATGAAGATGAAGTCCAAGTCAAAATACTACAGAAACAAGGTTGTAAAGTATGGGTACTGTAGAGGGGAGTCGGTAGTTAAATATGTAGAGGATATATTGTATAGGTATCATCAATATCATGACCATTTTGAGGAGGAGGATTTCTCAACACAATAATTATTATTTCTTTAAGTTTCTTATTGGTATAAAGGGGGTTTTTACCAAATTTGCAAAAAATATACAGATGTTTAATTTTAAAGAAATAGCTTCCATCACGCTAATTTTATTTTCGATAATCGATATACTCGGATCACTTCCAATTGTAATTGAAATAAGAAAAAGAGAGGGCCATATACATTCATTAAAAGCCACCATTATTTCAGGGGTTCTCATGATACTCTTTTTATTTATGGGGAATTCCATTTTACAGCTATTTGGTTTGGATGTGGCTTCCTTCGCTGTGGCAGGAGCTATCATTATTTTTATACTGGCACTCGAAATGATTTTAGATATAAATTTGTTTAAGTTTGATCCGCATACCAGTGCTACAGGTTCAGTTATTCCTTTGGCATTCCCACTGATTTCAGGTGCAGGAACACTTACAACAATTCTTTCTTTGAGAGCTGTTTATGAAGTACCCAACATACTGGTGGGTATTGTAGTAAATCTCATTTTTGTTTTTATTGTGTTGAAGAGTTCCGGGTATTTGGAGAAAAAATTAGGACCTCAGGGATTCAGTGTGTTGCGTAGGGTTTTTGGAATAATTTTATTGGCCATAGCGGTTAAGATTTTAAAAGATAATCTTCTTTTATGATAATAATTTATACAGATGGGGCGGCGAAGGGAAATCCGGGGCCGGGTGGTTATGGTGCAGTGATGATGTATGGAAAACATCGAAAAGAATTGTCGAAAGGCTTTAGGCTTACTACCAACAACAGGATGGAATTACTTTCTGTAATTGAAGCTCTGGAAGCTCTGAATACAGATAAAATTCCAGTGACTATTGTATCTGATTCCAAGTATGTGGTAGATTCAGTAACCAAAGGGTGGATTTGGAATTGGCAGAAAAAAGGGTTTAAAGATAAGGCCAATGTGGATCTTTGGAAAAGGTTTATACCCCTATTTAATAAATATAAACCTAAATTTAAATGGGTTAAGGGGCACTCCGGTCACGAAGAAAATGAACGATGTGATCAACTTGCTGTGGCAGCAGCGGAAGGGCGAAACCTGGAGGTGGATACCGAATATGAGCAAATCAAGGGGAGATGACCTGGAAAATCAAAGTGATAGGTCTGTTGTTGTCAGCAACCATGGGATTAAAAAATCTTTTTGTTGGCACAAGAGAGCTGGGTTTTGATAAAGGAAATAAAATATTCAAGATAGAACATATCTCCAATTTGGAACCTGGTTTTTTCGAAAGCAGCGGACTGGAAAGGGCAGATGGTATTACATTTTATACTCATACTGATTCTGATGGAATGCCATACCTATATCGCTTTAATACTGAGGGTGATTTTCTGGATACCCTTAAGTTAAACGCACTTAATAATGTTGATTGGGAGGATATTGCGCAAGATGAGGATGGAAATTTTTACATCGGGGATTTTGGAAATAATCTGAACAAAAGAAAGCATCTGCAGATTTATGTTTTAGGGAGAAGTACAATAGATTCTATTCAGTTCAATTATGAGAGTCAGAAAGATTTTTTTCTTAAAAAGGGAGGTCCAAATTACGACTGTGAGGCCATGTTCTGGTTTCAGAATAGCTTGTATCTTTTTTCAAAAAACAAGAAGGACCAATGGGTAAAGGCTTATAGAATTTCTGATCAACCTGGCAATTATGAATTACAACCCTTGGATAGTGTGTATTTGCCACACAGAATAACTGCCGCTGACATTGATGTAGAATCAGGCCATTTTATGTTATTGGGTTATGGAATGGTTTATACTTTTAAAATGAGTGATGAAAATATATTTTCAGAACCTGGGTACGCTATAAAATTAAGCAAAGGCGGGCAGGCAGAGGCATTGGTCATGACAGATAGCACAACAGCTTTGATAACCAATGAAAAAGGGAAGATTTTTAAATTGACGCAGAAAAAATAATTATCTTCACTACATGATTGGAATCCTGAGAAAGAAGTATGTACTGTTGTTTTGTTGCTTTGCCTTTTTGGGGTTGGTATATATTTCCCAGCAGTTTAATTACCTCGAAATAATGGCTCATTCATTAGGAATTGAATCTCAACACTGGCATCCATATACTTTTTTTATTTTCAATAAATTCTTTCGGTTTTTCCTGAATGACAGCACTATGGTAGTGGTTATCTGGCTATTGTGGGAAAATAAATCGTATGTAAAACTCGCTTTGGGTATAGAGGTGTTAGGTTTGTTGGTTTTATTGCCCTTGTACTTTATTTTGAAACTGAACATGGAGGGTGATTCTGAAATTTCCAGCCCCTTGTTATCGTTTATACATAGACTAATAATCAATCCTACCCTACTGATTATGCTGATACCCGCTCTGTATTATCAGGAGCGATTGGCCAAGATTGAGGCAGAGAAACGGAAATAAAAAACTCATTCGCTTCGTAGAGACGCGGAGAAAAAAGGGTCAACTACGTCCCTGTATGGGTTGCCTAATTTACGTCAAATATTTACGGTTGTAATTAATGCCCGTTTTTAGAGTAAAATAAATGTGAGTAGAGACACACGGCCGCGTGTTTCTACTTCTTTTTTTGTAAAGAATTTACTTTTTTTGACCAAACAAAAAAAGTAAATAAAAGGAATGAAATAGAGTGTTTCCGGACACCAATAATCAATCCTTGTCCAAAATATCAAATTCACTAAATATAGTTTTCAACCTTCGGTTATTCACTTTGTTATTGTTTTCCCAGCCGGCATCCAGTTCTAAAACACTAAGTTTTGGATTGTTGATCATTTTACGCAACTTTTCTACATCGTATGAAAAATTACTGTCGCGCCTGCTTGATTTTGAATTGTACCTGCGGGCAAATGCAATGCCTTCCGAAAGATATTGGTTGTACAATTCGGTATTCACTTTGATTTTTTCATTGATTTTATTAACAGAGACACCAATTACTTCACTTGCCTCAAGAGATCCCAAAGTAAGTGTTGAGGTACCACCAATTACACTTATGGCTTTTTGCGTCTGATCCTGGGCTATTACCGGTGATAATCCAGTTACGGCTCCAATTGCAGCATTTATAATCGATCTGTTTTTCTTTCCTTTTTTGGCACTTTTAAGTTCTTTTTCAAGTCTCTTCTGGTTTTCTTCCAGTTGATCCATAAGATCTAAAGTTTCTGTAAGTGTTTCCTTATAGATTTCATAGTTCTCATCGTCTTTCTTACTAAGGTCCTCAGTATCTTCGACCCTCACTTTCAAAATACGTTCAGTCATTTTTCGGGTTTTGTCCATGGCAAAAAAACGAATTTCAAATTCAAGAAATTCGTCAGGATCATTGACGAATTTATACCCCGGATTCCAAATAAACTCAAATTGATTGTTTGTGTTTTTTCTCAACAGATCGGAAGAAAGTCTGGGGTCTTCAGAAACCAACCCAAAGTCCTCGATATCTTCATCGCCGTTGGGATCAGACAAGTGGAAAACAAGATGCAGCCTGTCATTCTCTTTGAGTTTTACATCTTCATGTGATGGAATCATGGTAATTTGCGGAGGCATGTCCAGATTACTCGCCCTTATTTCCAAAAAACCCATTGATCTACCCTTCGAGGGTTGATCTTCTACAAAGAAAGGCACTTTTATTCCTTCCTTTCTAAGGTCATAAAATTGTTTCCTTGAAGGTTCCCAGGTTATTTTACCAGCAGAATTGAATTCCATTCCTTCGGGAAGGTCTGAATTTTTTGTGAGAAATACGATAGGGTCACCATCAGGATCTGTTACAAAATCATTTCCTATTGTATAGGTGTTTTTGGAACCTAACAAAACATAAAATGGAGGAAGTGTATGAATGAGAGGTTTTTGATTTTTATGAAATATGGTAAAGACTATTTTTTCAGATATTATATTACCTGTTTCATCTTCGGCAATAATGAAAACATGCTTATCAACAGTTTGCTGTAGTCTTTCCACAAAATCAAAAGGGGGAACCCAAAAGAAATTTCCGGTAGAATCGAATGATATGCCTGAGCTTTCACCTTCTTCCATATAAAATTTCGCTTTTCCGTTTTGGTTGTTTGTGAAAGAGGCCTGAACTTTAAACTGTAAGGTGTCACCTTCATGTAAAACATTCCATCCTGGTTTTACAGGAAAGATAATTTTTTGAAGGCCTGAAGAGGTTGTATTTGTTTTGTTTTGTTTTGGAACAACTATATCACTACGGTTTAATAGGATTAGTTCTGCAAAAGTACTGTCTTTCCAGTTTTCTGTTTCGGCTTTAAATACAATATAATAGAACTCTTCCTCCTGATCGGG
>JAOUKG010000161.1 GCA_029882725.1 Cyclobacteriaceae bacterium | reverse complement strand
AAGTTGGAGTTATACGATGCACATGCAGGTATCACTTGAATAGTTAACCTGTCGTAGTTTTTATAATACGATTTAAAGGAAGTCAATAATAAATTTGGAATCTTCTTTGGATGATTTAATAAATAAGAGCAAACTCCTTCCAAAGCGCATAATGAGAAGAATACGATAATGAAATTATATAATATAAATTTCAAATTTTTCATTATTCTATCTGAACAAGACTACAAGTAAAAATATAAAAAGTATTTTAATTTTCAGTTGTTAATATCTAAATTAATATATGTGAATTGTGTATGAATATTTTAAAAAGATAACGGCTTGAAATTAGAATGAATCAATGACAAATGTTAAATTTACACAAAGCACAAAACAGGAAATTATAAAATCCAAATCATGGATATAGTGTATCTTTTACTCATATTATGGAGAAAAAAATATATAATTATAGGAATTACTGTTGCCTCAGTAACAATTGCATTTTTATCCACAAGAAACATACCTGAAAGATATAAATCAATCACCCAGTTATCTACGGGGTTTATTACCAATGAGGGGATAAAACTAAACGACGATCGATTTAATATAAGGGAGGCTGATTTAAAGTTCACAAACCTTTTGTCAACTATGAAATCGGGTGTTTTAATTAATCAGCTTTGCTACAGACTTGCCCTTCATGATCTTGATTCAATAGAACCCCCGTTTCATGACTTTTATAAATACTCTAAAGAAACTTTAACTGAACAGGAGTTATATAGCGCAAAAAAAATATTTGAGGTTGAACACAAAAAGATGTCCCCTTTAACCATAGAAGAGGAAAACGCTGATTTACAACTCAAAGTTTTGAAAGGTTTCGGATATACTTACCCCTGGGTTTTGCGATCAATGGAGATTAAAAGGGTTCCAAATACAGATTACATACAAATTGAATTTACTTCCCACGACAGGTATATCTCGTCTTTTGCAGTAAATACTTACTATGAAGAGTTCGTTCGTTATTACGCGGCTCAAAAGGCAAAAACCACTAATGAATCAATCTCTTTCTTTGAAGAACTGGTTAATCAGAAAAAATCTGAGTTGAATGATAAAACTGAAATGCTAAAACAATTTAAGACTGAGTCTAATCTAATTGGAGTAGAAAGCCAGGGCAATAGATCTGAAATCAATGAGATTGAATCGCAAATCACCACTGTTAATAGCAATTTGTATGGATTGGGGCTCAGACTTAATTATTTATTGGAAATTAAAAATGGAAATAGCAATGTGGCTAATAATACAACTCCCGAACCTAACAATAATCGGATTTTAACATTAAGGAATAAAATAAGTAATGTTAATAGCAGATATATTGAATCCGGATCTACCAATACTGTTTTATTGGATTCTTTGAACCTACTTAAACAACAATTAAATTTTGAATTAAGTAAAACCAAAGATGTGGGCACTCAAAATTCAGATTATACATCCAGGGTTGATATTGATAATGAAATTAAAAATACAGAAATAGAAATTTCCATTGAAAAGTCTAAACTAAACCAACTCAATTCAAAACTGAGAAGTTTAAATGGAATTATGTCGACCTATGCATCCAAGGAGGCAGCCTTGAATGCTCTTGAAACAGAGTATGAAGTCGCATCGGAAGAATACCAGGATGCTCTCAATAAATACAACAGTGCTAAGAACGAACTCCTTACTGCTACAAGTTCCATAAAGCAAATAATAGAAGGAGTTCCTGCTGCTAGTCCAATTCCAACCAACCGCATTTTAATTGTTGGGTTCTCGGGTGCATTATCTTTTTCATTAAGTGTACTTATTTTCCTTTTATGGGAAATATTGGAAGGGTCAATAAAAACATCCACTCAATATGAAAATGCCGTTCCAATTAAATTGCTAGGCAGCCTTATAAAAATAAAAACCAAAGAGGTCAATTTTCCAACTTTGTTTTCCTCGAAACAAAAGGATAAAGAATCGGAAAGTTTTAAACAATTAATAAGAAAACTGCGATTTGAAATTGAAAATGCGAATTCCCAAACTTTTTTGGTTACCAGTAACAAACCACAGGAAGGCAAAAGTTTTGTGATTTTTGCCTTGGCATTTGCACTTAGTTTAATAAAGAAAAAAGTACTCATTATTGATACTAATTTCAAGAGTAATGAATTGACTAAAATTTTGCTTAAATCAACAACTGAAAATAAACCTGTTAAAAACACAAATTCAGAAACAGGACTTGAAGTACTTAGCACTACTGACGAATCTGATTACCCTGAAATAAAATCCTTGATCCAGAACACTAAATTCAATAATATTTTTATAATCGGAAATAGGGGAGGGCAACAATCACCTGAAGAAATAATGCAACAAAATGATTTTCAGAAATTGATACAAATACTCACTACAAAATTTGATTATATATTTTTGGAGGGTCCTTCTCTCAATCAATATGCTGACACTAAAGAGCTGGTTAAATATGCTGAGAGAGTAATCTGCGTTTTTTCAGCAGGGAAAGCTTTAAAACAGTTAGACAAGGAATCAATTGACTATTTAACTTCTTTGGATGGTAAGCTATTGGGAGCGGTTTTGAATAATATTGAGTACAGGGATATTAATTTATAGCCAGTTAAGTTTACGGTGTAGTAGGTCTTCCAAAATCAGAATATCATCCTTATAGACCTCATCAATTATAAGTTGCCTTGAGCCGCCATCCAATTTTTCAACTTTTAAATTTCGACTTCGTATATTGTTTAATTTTTTTTGCAATAAATTACTTTCCTTTAGTTTACTGTAGACTGACAACGGGGTAATAAAGGAAATAAAATTTTTAATCAATCCATTTTGACCAATCAATTTATTAATGAATTTATTTTTAATCAGGCCTGACTTGTTAAAATGTATTGAAATATCGGGTGTGAAATTTTCATCTACCTCAATAAACCGATACATCTCTTTTATGGTTTCCAATGGCCTGGTCAGCAAATCTTCATAAAGAAAAACCTTTATTTGACTGGAATCAAAAAGTGAATAATACCTCGATAAATATTTACCATAAAATCCTTCAGGAACAAGATCATTCCGCTTCCACCAAACAGAATCCGTATCCAGGCAATTGATAAAAGTATTATCTGGTTGCCTGTTTTCCCTACACAAATGCATAAATCTTGAATACAGCCTATCTACAGGATGACGTAATATGGCAATTAATTTTACATGGGGAATATGCTTTTTTATATTCAAGGGAGCATCTGGAAGGTATAGATAGGAATTGGATGTTTCTCCTTTTTTCATTCCCTCTTTTGCCTCGGAAAAAAGTTCCAAATAACTATTCAATTCGGTAATCGAATCCTTGTAGTGATTGAGTAATTTTTTATTTACAAAATCTTCATAACTATACAGCTCATACCCAAAAAAATTAGGCTCCTTAAATGGATGAATGTAAATATCAGGATGTTGTCTAAGGTAGTTATTTATTGAAGTAGTTCCGGATTTCCCTGCTCCAATAATTAAGAAATCGGGCATTTCATTATATGATTTAGACTTTACCGACATGGCAATTGCTCATTATTTATTAACAAAAATATCAAATTTTAAGTTAAATTTATAGTAATGAAACGCCTCAATATTATTTTCATCGGATTGGCCAGATGGGATGGAAGGTATTCTTCGACTGCTGTTTCTATTGCGTCTGAATTGGGAAAAAAACACAATCTGTTTTACGTTGAAAATCCCTACACCCTACTTGATTTTTTGAAGTTTTTACTAAAATGGAAAACACGGCATAAATGGAGAGCGCTTTTAACTGGTTTCGATTCAATAAGGTATCAGCCAAATTTTAATTTTCACTCTGTTATTCCACTATTGATTATTCCCATAAATTGGCTACCAAAGGGAATTATATACAACCAATTACATAAATTAAATAATTTTTTGTTTAATAAGTCCCTTTTAAAAATAGATAACTTTATAGATAATAAAGAGGTTATAATAATAAATTCATTTAATCCATTTTACGGAAACAACTTACCAAACAAACTAAATGTTATTTTAAAGATTTATCAATCGGTAGATAACATGCAAGAATCTGAATACATCAAACATCACGGCCCTGTACATGAGAAAAAAAGTGTTTTAAATTCAGATTTTACAATAACAACATCAACAGGTTTACTGAAAAAAATATCCAAAATAAAAAAAGAAGTTTATTTAATTCCAAACGCAGCCAATATTGATATTTTCAAACAATGTCATAATCCATCGATTGAAAGGCCAATAGAAATTACTCATATAAAAAATAAAATAATTGTTTACATGGGAAATATCTGTAAACGAATCAACTATCAACTGTTAACTGAAGTTGCAAAATATTTCAATAATTACACGATACTATTAATTGGGCCCATTTCCGTCAATAACTCTGAGATAAAAACATTAATGAAATTTGAAAATATTATTTTTACTGGCCCTAAAAAACCAAATGAATTGCCTCAATACCTGAAATTTAGCGATTGTGCCGTTATTCCCTTTCTTTGTAATGAATTAACTGCCGATATATACCCTTTAAAAATAAATGAGTATCTGGCCTCCGGGCTCCCGGTTGTTTCCACCTCATTTTCATTTGACATTTTATCATTTAATTCAATGATAAGTATAGCAGAAAATAACGCAGAATTTATTAAATTAATAAAAAAAGAAATTGAACATAACTGTAAACCTAAAAAAGAAGAAAGACTTGAATATGTTTTAGAAAATAATTGGGAAAACCGTACAAAAACTCTTGAAAGCCTGATATTTGATGAAATTAAAAAAAGATAACAATAAAATTACAGATAAAGAACTAGCTAAAGCTTTAGCAATAGCTTTTATTATAGTAATACATTTGATTATATTTTTAAAAGTAGTTTTTATTGAATGAAAACTTCATTCACATTATTAAATAAAAAGGATGTATTAATAACATTCGTGTTATTAATATCGGCCGTTTTATTTCCATTTCTTCTAAAAAACGGCCCCAACTACATGGGTCCCCTCCTCTTATTGGGAATATTTACTTTCCCTATTCTTTTACTCGTATTATTTGATTATCGTACAGGCATTTATCTGCTATTGCTTTATGGCGCCTTCATGTTTCTCATAGATCGTCTATTATCTGTTGATCTTCCTCTAGGTATATTGTTTGACCTATTAATTGTTTTAATATTTTTTGTTTTAATTGTACAACTAAAAACAAGGGGGGAATTCAAATGGAAATTGAATAGTCCAATTACTATTTGCCATATACTATTTTATATTTATTTCACCTTAGAAGCATTAAACCCAAATTCAATTTCTCCATTTGGATGGTTATCGGCTTTCCGGTTCTACTTTTATTTGTTACTGTTTTATATTTTCATTCATTATTTTTCAGAAGTAGAAAATATAAAAAAATTCACAAAACTCTGGCTATCAATTGCTCTGTTAGCAGGTTTCTACGGAATTTTTCAAGAGATCTTTGGACTTCGATCCTTCGAAATGAAATGGTTATATGAAGTACCCGGGAGGTACGAATTATACTTTATATGGGGTAGACTTAGAAAATTTTCATTTCTATCTGATCCAAGTGCTTATGGGTTATTTATGGCATATAGTGCTACTAGTGTTTTAGTGCTTGTCTTTGGTCCATATAAACGAATATACATATTTTTGTTCGCTACAACAGCTGTTATAATGCTTGTTGCTATGTCTTTTGCAGGGACAAGAACCGCATATGCCATGGTGATGATAAGTATTGTTTTCTTCATCATTCTTAATATCAGAAACCGGAAGATTATTATTGCCTCTTTAGTTATGGGCTTTGTATTTCTTGTATTGATGTTCGGACCCTTTTACAGTGCTCCAATACTAAGAATGAGATCTACCTTCAATGTTTCAAACGATGCATCTATGGGTGTAAGAGATTATAAGAGGCTCAAATTCCAACCCTATATCCAAAGTCACCCTTTTGGGGGAGGAATAAATACAGCAGGCAACTCAGGTCTTCGATATGCAAAAGGACACCCACTAGCGGGAAAATTTGATCCTGATAGTGGCTACTTGCGTACTGGAATGGAAATGGGCTCTATAGGGCTTTTTCTCTCCCTTCTTTTAAATTGTGTGGTAATGATTCAGGGAGTAGCCAACCATTACAACCTTAAAGATAAATTTTTAAGAAATATAAACATTGTTTTCGTTGTGCCTTTTTTAGGGCTGTCGGTGGCTCATTTCACACAAGATGCCCTGCTTCAAAAACCTCTTAATTTATTAGTTATAGGCACTTATGCTTTGATGATTGTTTTAAAAGATTTGGATTCCAAATATGTACACATAATTTCAAATACAAATGAAAAACTTAATTAATCAATCCTTGATTTTAATTTCCCTATTAGGGTTTTCAGAAATCACACACAGTCAAACTATCGACTACAACAAAATTATTTTACCACAAACTTCTGGAAGTGATATTGAATTTGTTGAAAAATTGGTACAGATAGCATGGGCAAACCACCCCGTCAACAAAATTTTAGTAGAGGAAACCAAAATAAAAGAAGCTGAAAGAAAAATGGCTTCAAAATCCTGGCTGGATATGATCCAACTAATGGGCAAT
>JAOUKG010000160.1 GCA_029882725.1 Cyclobacteriaceae bacterium | reverse complement strand
AGGGTTATATCCCTATTCTACTACCATGATATCTCAATTTTGCGACAAGTGTAATTAATGAATTGATTCATTCTAAAATAATATTTATATATTGGTTGATTAAATTTAAAACTAATCTACTGTGAATACATATCTCGCTGAATTTATAGGTACCTGTTTTCTTGTTTTAATGGGAAATGGAGTGGTTGCAGGCGCAATTTTAAAAAACTCGAAGGCTGCAGGTGCCGGATGGGTGGCGATATGCCTGGGGTGGGGATTGGCCGTTACATTTGCCATTTATGCCGTAGGAGATATCAGTGGGGCTCATTTAAATCCGGCGGTTACACTTGGTTTGGCAATTGCCGGAGATTTTGAATGGGGACAAGTGCCATTTTATATGTTAGCACAATTATCCGGAGCCTTTTTAGGAGCTGTTTTAGTTTATATTCATTATCTTCCTCATTGGAAAGGTACCGAAGATCCCGAAACAAAACTTGCCGCATTTGCTACAGGACCTGCCATTAAAGCTACTTTCTCAAATTTGCTAAGTGAGACCATTGGTACTTTTATTTTGATATTCGGACTTTTGTTTATTGGGGCAAATCAGTTTACCGAAGGCCTGAATCCTTTGGTTGTAGGAGCTCTAATTGCTCTTATTGGCTTTTCATTAGGTGGTACTACAGGTTGGGCCATTAATCCCGCCCGGGATTTGGGACCACGTATCGCACATTATTTTTTACCTATTCATGGGAAAGGTAGTTCGCATTGGAATTATGCATGGATTCCTATAATTGGTCCATTGTATGGAGGAGCTTCGGGGGCTATTGTTTACAATGCTGTTTTCAATAATGGGTATGGTTGGGCATTTTGGGGGGTAGTGGGGGTATTTTTAGCCATTTCTATTCGTGAAATAATCCGCAGTAAAAAATAGAAATATAAATATTATTATTAAATTTTGTGTTTATCGATTATTATAATAATTTTAAATATTATTAAAATATTATAATAAAATGAAAAGTTACACTAAAAAATTCGGAAGGGTATCTATCCGCGCCAAATGGTGGGATTACAGATGGAGTTCCTCTTACTTCGTTACCATTTGCACAAAAAACAGAGTGCCTTATTTTGGTGAAATTGAAAAAGGTGTAATGCTATTATCTCCTCAGGGATTATTAGTGGAAAAATTGTGGCATGGAATAACATCACATACAAAAAATGTAGAACTAGGAGAATTTGTAATTATGCCAGACCATCTTCATGGAATAATTACACTTTTAGATGACGGGAGCGACCTTGTATGCAAAGTACCTACGGTGAATAATGATAATGAGGGTAAGGACGTAACTATGGGCGATGAGGGTAAGGGCGTAACTATGGATAATAAGGGTAAGGACGTAACTATGGATGATGAGGGTAAGGACGTAACTATGGATAATAAGGGTAAGGACGTAACTATGGATGATGAGGGTAAGGACGTAACTATGGATAATGAGGGTAAGGACGTAACTATGGATGATGAGGGTAAGGACGTAACTATGGATAATGAGGGTAAGGACGTAACTATGGATGATGAGGGTAAGGACGTTGCATGCAACGTCCCTTCATACTCCCGTATCTCCCCAAAACCTAACTCTCTCTCCACTATCATTAGGTCTTTCAAATCTGCGGTAACAAAAAACGCTCGTATAATGGAGCTGAAATTCGCCTGGCATCCCAGATTTCATGATAGCATTATACGTACAGAGAAAGACTACGAAAGTATAGCCATGTACATTCGAAATAATCCTAAAAAATGGAAGAAATAAGATTTTTGGAGAATCTCATTGATGGAATTCCCTACTTCCAGGTATCCAGGGCCTCATTGATTTTTTCAATAGTGGGTTGATCATTCCAAAGTGTCCAATCCAATGATTTATACGTAGTAGTATTGTCCTTAGCCGCATGGAAAAATAACATGGCGTGCACTAATGGATACTTTTCGGGCACACTTTTTAATGCATCATAATACCATTTAGGTCGGTCTCCTCCAACTCCCAAAGAAGCAAACTCTGTGATCATAAATGGAATATTATAACCACTCAATTCATTGTAGCACTTACTGAATGTCTCATCGAATGTCCACCATTGACTCCAGGGAGCCACAGTTCCATAGTTTAAGGCCGTAATACCTATCCAATCCACATTTCTTTCAGGAAAATAATCGGTGTAAGGATAAGCCGGGTGTGGCGACCATACCCAAATTACATTGGAAACTCCAATACTATCAAATCGATCGGCCAAATAGTTCCATGCCGCTTTAAACTCTTCAGGACTGTTGTTTTGCGGACCCCAGGGGTAACGATATGGATCATTCATTTCGTGAGCAAACCTCAAAAATAAAGGATGTCTGAATTCTTTTACATCCAATGCCCAATTATCAATATATTCATCAAAAAGCCCCTGGGAAATAGCCTTGAGCCCACCCTCGTTAATGTTTCCATCTTTTGCAGCAAAAGGATATTCTTCAGGATCAAAGTCATCCAACCAGGGTTCCCAGGTAATCATAGGCACAGAACCCAGATCATAAATGGCTTCAGCACGGAGCAAGGGAAAATTTTGATCTACTTTACTTCCCCAGGCACTATAAATTTGTATTATAGGAAGTTGGAATCCTAATGAATCTTCAAGAGTTACAATATTTTTAAAGGAGTTGATTGTTTGATCATCGTAAGCACCAAAAAATACGGTGTCGGGTGCGTTGAGTAAAGATACATTATTCCGGTATCTGGAAAACCATTTCAATGATGAGGCGCGACTGTCCTCGGCTGTAATCATTTCCTTTTCAAATCCGGATATGGCGGAATTTATTTTTACAAAAAGATCTTCCAACGGGCCCTTACTTTTGTCTCCGGCATAAATCATGGCTACAAACAATAGTGCGCCTATTCCAAGGGAAAAAACAACTAAAAACAATCTGTATAATATGATTTTCATTTTCTAATCTGAATAATTTTTAAGGGAGAATTATCAACAACAATAGCGTTGCACTCAATACCTTTCCAGGGTTCTTCTATTTTTAATTTTCTGGATTTAATAGCTGCATAGATTCCTCCAAATGTCATTAAATAGGAAATAAAGGCAAATGTTACCATGCCCCAAATATCCATACTGGTAAGGGCCAACGATGCCTCATCGGTCCAATAAACCCTTTGAATAACCACTCCGATTAATGTGGAAATAAATACAATCTGGTGTATAATTAAAGGGCGTGCAAATAGGGAAAATCCAGCAACCGATTGTTTTGCTGTAGGTATATAGGGGATGTTTTTATTGAATATCGATAATACAAATCCCATTAAAAATACCGGCCAACAAGCAAATTTCAAGAACATACCCCGCCAATGTAACCCGCTTTCTTGTTGTGGGTGACAGAGCCATAACTGTACATATAAATAAATTGAAACTCCTGAAAGTGCTACGGGAAGCCAGTTTAACACAAACTCTGCAAAATTCATGTGTGCGGGCAGCCAGTTTAGCCATAAAAACAAATAGGGAATCAGAATAAACAAAAAAGTCATAACTCCTGTGGCATAATAGCTGCCAATGGAGAAATAGGAAAGAATCTGAAAAAAGCTGAGTTTTTTCCATAGCTTAGGCAACTCTGAAAATAACATTTCATGGACACCCCGGGCCCATTTCAATTGTTGTTTGCAAAATGATCCAAAATCTTCTGGCACAAGCCCTCTGCTCACAATGATTGGAGTATAAACTGATTTCCAACCTTTTGCATGGATTCGAATGGAGGTAATTAAATCTTCTGCCAATCCAATACCATGGCCCCCAATAGATTCAAGTGCTTCTCTGCGAAAAGTACAATTTGCCCCTATGGCTACAGAGCAATTGTATCCATTCATGCCCATTTGGGTAGGGCCATAAAATCCATACGTCTGCTCGGCGGCTCCTTTTGCAACAAAAGATCTATATTGATTGTAATAGGCTTGAGCCACCTGTACAAACCCAACTTTGGCGTCTCTAAAGTAACCTAAAACTTCATCAAGAAAATTAGGAAAGGGAATATGATCTGGATCTAATACTAAAATAAAATCTTCATCGGTCCTTTTTAAGGCTTCATTGATCTTTCCTGCCTTTGCCCCGGGATAATCGAGAAGCTCTAACCACACGGCACCGTATTTTTTTGCCACTTCTTTAAACCGCGGGTCACGGGTATCATCAAGTAGATAAGTAGTATGGGGATAATGTATGTTGGAACAAGCTTCCAGTGTTTTCTCAAACATGCTGAGGGGTTCACCAGGGCTGCTAGTTGTAAATATTGCTACTTTTAATCCCTCTTCAGCTTTAATGGGAGTAGGTTTTCTGATTTTAAGATAAGAAATCCAAAGAAAAACCATTCTAATAATTCCCCACCAAAAGATGGCTGTGAGCAACAAAAAGAAAGGGAGAGAAGCTATGTTTTCAGCCCTGAACCACCAGTCAAATAAATTTGAAATGCTAAAAATACCCACACAAATCATTGTCATGAGTCCTGTTTTCTGTAACCAGGATATGGACCTAGCCGACCTAAACTCCCACAAACCTTCTTTATTTTGCATAATTTTTTGTGAAATCTACTAAAAGTCCAAGTGTGGCAGTTTGAATCTGGTAAAAATACAACCTTTGATATTTATAACTTCCATACAAGGAAACGGGTCCTTGAATTTTAAATTGTAGTTTAAAGCTTGTTTCCAAGGGTTTATATCTTGAGGTATTATATTGAATTTCACCAGTGCCATTTGTTCCCTGGGGGACATCGGTAAAGGAGGATAAGCTAAAATTATGGTTTACAGAGAAATAATTGATGTCATTACCAATATGCATCTGGGTAAGGATCATATTGTTTTTTTGATTTTTTGGAGTGAAGTACAAATCATAATACCCTGTGTAAATAACACCTTTTTTTAAAAAAGGAGGACCTCGGAAGGGGCCTGGAGCCGGTGAGGTATCTTCCTTGTAGGTAGAATAGTCGGAAGTGCTATAACTGAATGAATAACCAGCGTTCAGTTTAAATGTTTCTTCCTTTAAAATAGGAAACAGTACCCAACCGAAAGCGTTATAGATAGTGTTGTTATCGGGAAAATTATCTTGTCGGTAGGTTATCTCCAACAGTGTTCCCTTTTTTGAATTAAAACCTCCTTTTAAACCGCTTTGTTTTTCATAAAATGGGTTTGAAACACTCGAAATTGAATATTGATAGGGTTTTTTGGCAATAAATAGTTCAATGTATACAGGTTTTACGGGTTTGAATTTACCAGAAAACGTGTAAGTGAAAAATTGGCTATTTGAATTACTGAAAAGTCCTCCACTATATAAAAAATTCATGAATGGATTTAATTGAAAAGCATTTTTTACATTTATTTCGTTGTTTTTTATTTCCCCGGTGGGGAGTTTATTTCTTCTATGTTGAAATTCAATCTCAGGATGAATAAATCGATTATAATACCATTTGCTACCTATTTCTGAAAACGAATATTTCAATGGTTGATCATCGGAGGTGGAAGATGTTAAAATTTCAAAAAAAGGTCCATGAAGTAGTTTTAAGTACTCTTTTGCTGTTCTAACTTCTTTATTTTCTGAATAGTGAGTAGATAATTTATTTAATCGCTGTGTGGCCTGGGCTGTTTTTCCAGCCCAGCTTTCAAGATAAAATAACATAATTTGAGCCTCAAGGTTATCGGGTTGATTTTGTACATATTGATAAAGAACCTTTTCAGCCCTCATTAATTTCCCTGTTTCATATAAAAATTTTCCGTAATCGAACAGGCCGGGTTGATAATCAGGAAAGTGTTCATGTAAATATATATAGGCCGTATTTGCACTTTTTAGATTTCCATTCCAGTAAAGAATTAATGCATACCAACGCCAGGCTTCAGGATCGTGATGGTTTTTTGTATATACATTGAGTAAATCAGCTGCAGATTTAAACTGTTTTGCATAAGATTGGATAATGGCGGCATTTAGCGTATCCAAGATCTGGGCATCCGTCTTAAAGAATAAGCATGATATCAGTGTAAAAAGTAGAATAATTTTTTTAGCAGGCATTGATAAATGTCCTAAATACTTTTATACAAAACTAACTGTAATATTTTAAATTTAATAATAGGTTTAGAACCGTTGTGATAGAATAATGGTTTTAATGGTTTGAAATGAGGAGTGTAAATATGTAAAGTTGGATATTGAATGCAGATGAAATAGGAAGGTGCTTTTTCTAAGGTATTTTGTGTTTTTTTATGTTATTATAGCCACAACGGCGTCTTTATCCACATGATTGTTGAAGTAAATTCTAAAACATTTAAAATAGTATTCAGAAGAATAAAGGGAATAGTGTAAATTGCGATAATATTTTATCAAATAATTTTATATGAAAGCCTAATAAAAAGTCAATTTGTTAATTGAAGTATTGGGTAAAAGTGGTCTAATTAACTGATCAGCAGTTAAAAGGTAGTCTTTCATAAAATATTTTGTGGATTAAATGATTGTTGTGGAAATCGGATAATAATTTATGAACAAATTCATCAATAGAATTTTAAAATTTTATATCAAAACAGCATTGCGGGTTTACTTTAGAAAATGGCAAATCGAAGGGTTGGATAACCTACCCCATGGT
>JAOUKG010000159.1 GCA_029882725.1 Cyclobacteriaceae bacterium | reverse complement strand
ATGAAACGGGATTATCGGGAACGGGAAGGTTGCACGACCTTTTTATAACAATTGAAGGCATGACGCCGGCAGAATATAAAAATGGCGGCCGTGAACTCAGTATTACTTATTCTTTCGAAAAGAGCCCTTTCGGGGAAATTTTGATAGCCTCCACTCAAAAAGGAATTTGTCATTTGGTGTTTACCGACGGATATCAAAATCCTTTGGATACTCTTCTCGAGACCTTTCCATATGCCCGTTTTAAGGAAGGAAGTGATACACATCAGGAGAAGGCGCGTTCGTTATTTTCCCCGAAAGGGAATACAGTGGACACTCTTGATTTACATGTAAAAGGTACGGGCTTCCAACTTAAAGTGTGGGAGGCTTTGTTAAAAATTCCGGAAGGTAAATTAAGTTCCTATGGCCATTTGGCAAAGCAAATAGGAAAACCTAAAGCGTCGAGAGCTGTAGGTACAGCCATTGGAAGTAATCCTGTAGCATATCTCATTCCTTGCCATCGGGTTATTCAATCGGGTGGAGGAATTGGAGGGTATCGCTGGGGCGAAAATAGAAAGTGGGCTATGATTGGCAGGGAATGTGCGAAATAGAACTTTCTCAAATCATCGTACTCCTCGTTTTTTCAACTCTTTCATCAAATAATCTGCATATCGTATAAAGCCCAAATCGGTGAAATGGACTCCATCTACTGTTCCTTCATGGTCTTCGCCTGTTGCATATAGGGCACTGATTAGATAAATATTCTTAAATCCGGCTTTTTTGGCTTTATCGAGTTCATTTTTAAGAATTACATTTTTTTCTTTTAGTTCATTATCCAGGGTTTTATTGAGAAATGCATTTTCGTAAATGGTGGTTTCAACGAAGATAATGGGCGTATTGGGATGTTGCTTGCGGAGTATTTTCACGGTAGGTAAAACCCTTTCCCGCACCATATCTGCCTTCATATTTTGGAGGCATTCTATAATAAACACTTCAGCATCTATGGTAGATATAAGCTCTGTAATGGGTTCTTCCATTCTTCCGTTTCCACTAAAACCAAAATTGATACAATTCCTATCCAATTTTCTGGAAATGATATTGGTATGGGCCATGCCGGGGCGGGAAGCGCATCCTCCTTGTGTAATGCTGGTGCCATAAAACACAATGGGTTTTTTTGTGTTGGGGGTTGGTTTTGTGAACGTACTTTTTTTGTCCACTCCCACTTCCAAAAAAGTGACGCCGTCGTACAGGGGAAGGAATATTTTAAATTCTCTTAGTTCGGGTGTCATTTCCGAGATTAACGTTTTTTCAGTAATGGAATCTCCGGGAATGGCCGTGTTTACGAACCTCCATTCGTTGTTGTGTTTCACATACAAATCAACCCCACGGATGCCTGTGGCAGGCATATGGTTCATGGTGGCACCTTTTCTCACTCCCCATTTCACTGCAACTTGCGAAGAATTGGTTACAAACCGGATGGAAATGCCGGCAGACGATTTGGATAAATCCCAAACCGGAGGACGTACCAAATCTTTGTAGGATGCAGGCAGCCTGTCGTAAGGGTTTTCTTTGAGGGATTCGGCTATTTCAGTGCCTTCAATCAAAAAACTGTCTTTTCCATAATACAAGACTACATCCTGTTCCACAAATTGAAAAGCTTGTAATGTAAAGAGCAAGCCTACGGTAACGGCGTATAACCCAATTATTTTTGTCATGTATTATTAATTATTTTTAAAAAAAGAAACATTATCAATTCTACTGATACTTTGTAGATTCTGCTTTCTCCATTTTCAAATTGATTTATTATTTCATCCAACCTTTTTGCGGAGGTAATGGTATTTGCATTTTTTATGGCACTTCTTCTACTTGTAAAGTATAAAGTTTGAGATTTAAAATCAACAAACGGGCAGTAATCCATAGATCTGGAATTAATGTTTGCCCCCAAATTTTTTGCCTGCGTCCATTCTTTATTCTCATTTTTAAAACTTATGTAGAGGTCTCCACTTCCAAATCCATCGCTACGGTTGTATCCGGTAAAGAGTATAAAAGACTCATCGGGAGCAATAAAAGCATTAAATTCATAACCAGCGGTATTAATAGAATCATTTAGAGAAACTGGGGTCGAATATTGATTATTATTCCACTCGCTGTAGAATATATCGTCTTTACCTTTTGCCCCTGGACTGTCGCTTGTAAAGTAGAGGTTATTGTTTTTGGAAACAGAGGGGTAAAACTCATTGTGCTCGGTGTTGATGGGTGTTTCTAGGTTTTTTGGTTCACTCCATACAGAATTTAAGGTTGTTCGTTCCACAAACCAGATATCAAAATCTTTAGGCAGACTGTCTTGTTTGTTCAATGGTCTGTTGGAAACAAAGTAGAGTCTCAGATTATCAGGGGAAAGGAAAGGTTCAAGATCATTGTAATTTCCTGAAAAGGCAACAATTTCAGGATCCGACCATTTCTCTTTTTGTTTAGAGATTCTGGCAATTACCGAGATTTCTTCCATGGGACTTTGTATGGTAATATAAACTTCGTTTCCTGAAGAACTCATAGTTAAGTCCCTTATTTTATCGTATTTTAATAAAGTGGGAAATGCAGGTTCTACGGAAGTTTGATTAAACCCGCAAAAGGGCAGGGAAAATAGAAGGGTTAAAGCTGAAATATTTTTCATAGTTTACTTCCCAATGTGGCTTACTGAATTTCACAACACGTAAAATTAAATTTAAGGTTTTAATACCTTTTCTTCTAACTATTTTCGCCAGCAATTATTAAATTGATCCCGTTATATTAAATGAAAACAAATGCAATTTACAAGCATCAACCCTTACAACGGCCAGCAAGTTGGGCAATACACTTCTGTTTCAGACGCAGAGCTTGAAGTAAAACTTTCAACAGGGCACAAGGCTTTTCTTGAGTGGAAGAATGTGCCCCTTTCTGAACGATCCCAACTTTTGAAAAATGCCGGAGTAATTTTACGAGAAAATGTGGAAAAGTATGCCCGAATGATTACACTCGAAATGGGTAAACCCCTTTCGGAATCACGTGCGGAGGTGAACAAATGTGCCTGGGTTTGTGATTATTACGCAGAAAATGCTTCCCGTTTCCTTGCCGATGAAGTCATAGCTACCGATGCACAAAAGAGTTTTGTGCGCCATGATCCTTTAGGGGTTATTTTGGCTATCATGCCCTGGAATTTCCCTTTTTGGCAGGTTTTTCGTTTTGCCGCCCCTACCTTGATTGCAGGCAATACAGGATTGCTAAAACATGCTCCGAATGTTTTTGGTTGTGCCACGCAGATTGAAGAAATATTTGAAGAAGCAGGGTTTCCAAAGGGTGTTTTTCAGAACCTGATCATTCATCACGATAAAACCGAACAAATTTTGGCACACCCCGGCGTAAAAGCGGTTTCCCTTACGGGAAGTGAACGTGCGGGTGCTGCTGTAGCAGAAATTGCAGGACGGAACATCAAAAAGGCCGTGCTTGAATTGGGAGGAAGCAATGCCTTTATTGTGTGGGAAGATGCCGATATCGATAAAACCATTTCCACGGCATTGACTGCCAGAATGATGAACTGCGGGCAGAGTTGCATTGCAGCCAAGCGATTCATCGTAATAGAAAGTATTTACGATGAGTTTGTGGCTAAATTTACTGAAGCAGTAAAACAACTAAAATCGGGTGATCCTCTGGAAGAGGGAACACAAATTGGAACACTGGCCCGAAAAGATCTTGCCAATCAACTGCAGCGACAAGTAACGGAGTCTGTAAAGCAAGGCGCTGTATTATTAGTTGGGGGAAAACAAAACCAATGTTATCATGAGCCTACCCTGTTGGGAGATGTAAAACCCGGTATGCCTGCTTTTGAAGAGGAAACCTTTGGCCCGTTGGCAGCAATAATCAGAGCCAACGACATAGACGAGGCCTTTGCCCTTTCAGAATTAAGTAAATACGGTTTAGGTGTTACAGTGTGTACCACTAATATTGAAAAAGCAGTAGCCATGGCCGATAGGGTGAGCGATGGTGCTTATTTTGTAAATGAATTGGTAAAATCCGATCCGCGATTGCCCTTTGGAGGCACAAAAAGATCGGGTTATGGCCGCGAGCTCAGTCGCGATGGTATTTTGGAGTTTGTGAATAGGAAGACGGTTTATGTGAAGTAGTTAAAGGGGAGTTTAATTTTTTGCTGAACCCCTCTCATCACGATTTTGAAAAAATTAAAATTATTGATAGTGAGCCTTTCCCGGTTGATCTCTGGCTATTTACTAAGTAATAAACGGAAGGTAATTATCTGTGTTTACTACTTCAAAAGAAGCATCGGGGTAGGCTCTCTGCCAACCCTTGGGAGCTTTTATATGTTTTTTGGGATTCCATTCAAATTCAAGCAATTAACGTTAATTGCTTGAATTGCGTTAAAAAGAATACTAAGAGGATAAAGTGAAGAAACTGTATAATCTTAGAAAATCCGACACTTTAATGTCTTACAAATCACTCACCACCGAAAAAGTTTCCCCAATTTCGTCGAGCAAATCAAAAAGAGCCTGGGTATCTTCCAATTGAACCAATTGTGAACGGTAGGGTTTAAAATGGGCAATGCCTCTAAAGTAATTGGCATAGTGCCTGCGCATTTCAAAAATGCCTGTTTTGTTCCCTTTCCATTCCAGGGAAAAATTCAGGTGTTTCTTTACTACATCTATCCTTTCGGAAAGGGTGGGTTCGGGCAAGATTTCCCCGGTAGCAAAATAGTGTTTAATATCCCTGAAAATCCAGGGATAGCCAATGGCGGCACGACCAATCATGATCCCGTCTACTCCGTATTTATCTTTGTAAACCAATGCCTTTTCCGGAGAATCAATATCTCCATTTCCAAAAATAGGGATCTCAATATCGGGGTGGTTTTTTACATCGGCAATTGGGTTCCAGTCGGCTACCCCCTTGTACATTTGTTTTCTTGTACGTCCGTGAATAGTCAGGGCTTTGATACCTGCATCCTGTAATCGAAGTGCAACCTCCTGAATTTGGATAGTGTTGTCGTCCCAGCCCAATCTGGTTTTTACAGTAACGGGAAGTTGAACCTGATTTACTATTTCCCGGGTCATTCGTTCCATTTTTGGAATATCGAGAAGAATCCCTGCTCCGGCACCTTTACAGGCCACTTTTTTAACAGGGCACCCATAATTTATATCAATAAGTTCTGGTTGTGCGTTTTCTGCAATTGTAGCAGCTTCACGCATTGACTCAATGTTTTCGCCAAAAATTTGGATTCCAATGGGTCTTTCGTAATCGTAAATATCCAGTTTTTGCATGCTGGATTCCGCATTGCGAATCAATGCCTCCGAGCTGATAAACTCAGTATACATCATGTCTACGCCTTGTTGTTTGCACACAGCCCTAAAGGGCGGGTCGCTCACGTCTTCCATGGGAGCCAACAACAATGGAAAATCTCCCAGCTCTATGTTTCCAATTTTTACCAACGGTGTTGTTAATTAAAATTTTGGCGTAAATTTACAGGATTTATGGATAAGAAAGAAGTACACCGTATAGGAGGTAATAATTTTCCTGGTTTTCACGCATTATTGTTTCTGTTGTTTGCTATCATCGGGTTTGTGGTAATTGGTCCGGTAATAGGGACACTTTTTGCATCATTCATTTTTGAAGGAAATCCTATCGAACTACAGCAAAAAATAGCAAATCCTGTGGGTGACCCTTCTATGAAATGGATTCTATTTATAATTCAGGGTTGTGCAACCGGGATCGGACTCATTTTATTGCCGTATTTGTATGTGAGTTTTGTTGACAAAAAACCGATGAACGTCTTCTGCCCAAACCCCCGGTTGAATAGTAAACAATTGGGGCTTTCTGTATTGGTTGTATTTTTATTTATGGTGGTAAACAGTTTTTTTATTGAATGGAATCAATCATTAACGCTTCCCGAAAGTATGTCTGATATAGAAAGTTGGATGAGGAGTATGGAAGATCGTGCCAAAGACTTTACAGAATATTTAACTGTATTTGATAGTCCGGCACAATTTGCACTTGCACTCATTGTAATTGCAGTTTTACCGGCCATCGGTGAAGAGTTGGTTTTTAGGGGCTACTTACAAACCGAATTTAATGCTGCCTTTCGTAACCCTCACATAGCTATTTGGCTTTCCGCTATATTGTTTTCGGCCATACATATGCAATTTTTCGGGTTTGTACCGCGATTATTACTCGGGGCCTTGTTTGGGTATCTGTACTGGTGGTCGGGTAATTTGTTGTATCCAATAACCGCACACTTGGTACAAAATGGATCTCAGGTAATTATTATGTACATGGTACAGTTGGAAATTATAGATGTGGATGTTGACTCCACGGAATCGTTTCCTTTGTATTTAATTCTTTTATTTGCAGCATTGACAGTTGCAGTTATTTATAATTTTCGCAAATTGTCACTCGTAAATAAAATTACAAATGGCTAATTGGAAGTCGGTGTTTAGTACAAGCTTCCCATATCAGGCCGAAATTGTAAAAGATGTTTTGGAAGACAGGGGTTTAAAGCCCATTGTTCTTAACAAAAAGGAGTATTTTAGTCAAACGGGTTTTTGTGAGGTACTGGTTGAACAAGACGAATTAATTATGGCAATAAAAATAATACAGGATGAAATCCAG
>JAOUKG010000158.1 GCA_029882725.1 Cyclobacteriaceae bacterium | reverse complement strand
TGCCTGGTCGCCTGGAAGCACTCAACTGGCCTACGTTAGCCGCCGGGGTGATCATGCTTTTGTAGGGGTTTATGACCTGACTCAAAAAACAATAGTCTATATGAATCCCAGTGTGGACAATGACTCCAACCCTGTATGGTCGCCCGATGGTAAAGAACTGGCTTATATTCGTGTACCAGGCCAACGCGATATACTCCCCTTTACTCCTGTACGCAGTTCATACCCCTGGAGTATCCACATTGCAACTCCCAAAACGGGGAAAAGTCGTGAAATTTGGAAGGCCACAAAAGGAACTGGTAGTGCCTTCAACGGACTTTCTGCAAACAATCAATTATTTTGGATGAACAATGGCACGCTTGTTTTTCCCTGGGAGGGAGATGGATACATTAATTTATACAACATCAAGGCCGATGGTTCGGGTTTGAAAATGATTTCTGCCGGAAAGTCGGAAGTTCAATTTGCAGCCATATCAAGTAGTCGTAATACCCTTGTGTTTTCAGGAAATGCCGGTGATACTGACAGGCAGCACGTATGGAAATTTGAAGCTGAAAGTGGTAAAACCACGCAAATAACAAAAGGAGAAGGCATAGAATGGGCACCCGTAATGACTGATAAGGGCAATCTGTACCACCTTGCCTCAGGCCCGAAAACCCCGGCCTTTCCCGCTTTATTAAGAGGTGGAAAAATTGAGAACATTGGAAATATAATTGCCTATCCGAATACCCAATTAGCAAAGCCTGAACAAGTAATTTTCAGTAGTACAGACGGCATGCAGATTCACGGACAGCTTTTTCTTCCGCCCAAGATGAAAAAAGGACAAAAATATCCTGCAGTGTTGTTTTTTCACGGAGGATCACGCCGGCAAATGCTATTGGGATTTCACCACAGAGGGTATTACCACAATGCGTATGCTTTCAACCAGTATCTGGCCAACCAAGGGTATATTGTTTTATCCGTCAATTACCGAAGTGGCATTGGTTATGGCATGGAGTTTAGGGAAGCATTGAACTTCGGGGCACAGGGAGCCAGTGAGTTTCAGGATGTGATGGGTGCAGGGCTATACCTGCGAAACCGCACCGAGGTAGATCCCAACAAAATCGGACTTTGGGGAGGCTCCTATGGAGGGTATCTCACCGCTATGGGTCTTGCCAAGGCATCCAACCTATTTGCCGCCGGAGTAGATATACATGGAGTGCATGACTGGAACGTGGTAATCAAGAATTTTGTGCCCGGTTATAATTCAGAAGAACGCATGGAATTTGCACGACTTGCCCTGGCTTCTTCGCCTATGCCCTATGTTAAAGACTGGACTTCACCCGTACTCCTCATCCATGGCGACGATGATCGAAACGTACCTTTTAGCGAGACGGTAGACATTGCCGAAGAGTTGCGTAAAAACGACGTGTATTTCGAGCAGCTTATTTTCCCGGATGAGGTACATGGGTTTCTTCTGCACAGCAACTGGATGAAGGCTTATGAAGCGGCTTTTGATTTTTTTGAAAGGAAGCTGAAGTGAAGAGACTAAAGTTTTTACCTTTTTGTTTTATGTGAGTATTCTCCTTGAGTCTCCCGGGAATTAATAAGGTAGGTTTTGTTATTTAATTTCAATAAAAATCTATACACCATGGCAAATTTAAAAGGCAGAAAACCTATACTCCCGTTTTGATTAAACCATAGAGAAAGCCTCTAAATAGGATTTTTTTCTATCTTGAACCTTTGACAAGCCAAGTCACCCTATGAAACATCTACCCCTATACCTGATTTTCTTCTTTGGAATGGCCTGTAGTACAACCAACAAAGAAGCTAAATTTAACGCCTTTGCTTTAGCGCAAGAGCTAGACAGTATGTACATATTAGACCAGTACTATCGAGCACAAATAGATACCTTGGTTAAATTATACGGATGGAATAGCCCCGAAATGAACAACATGTGGGAAATGCAACTTCCTATAGATACGTCCAATTATTTAAGAGTGCAGGAAATTATTGATGATTTAGGCGCCTATCCGGGGAAATCGATAGTAGGCGACACTACTTGTAATGCGGCCTTTTATATTTTACAACACAGCCCAGACAGCATTCAGGCATTGTATATAGATTTGATTTTGAAAGGGGCAATCGACAATGAGTTGGATCGTGATGCAGCTGCCATGTATCACGACAGGTATCTCATGCGCAAAGGGGAAAACCAAATTTATGGCAGCCAGATTAAAATTGATCAGGTGACCTATTCCCTTACCGGGGAAAAGCGAGACAGTATCTACCTTTGGCCCATTGCAGATACCACCAACATAGATTCATTAAGGATAGCCAACGGCATGATACGATTGGAGGAGTACTTGAATCATTTTGGGTTGAGTAGAGACTCCACTTATTTGATTTCAGATCATTAATGAAGGAAATACGGGTGTGTTAATCACTTTGTTACACCAATAATGACTCCAAAATTTCCATCAGTTTGTTCCCAGTTTTTTTCAGGTAAATAGGTTCTGGAGACATATCCATCAAGATACAATGCGTTTTTGCAACCCAAACTTTGGAAATATTTAGCGAAGTCATAAAAGTAAATTTCTGTTTTGGACATCGCAAAAAACACTTTATTGTCAGGCAATATTCCGACACCATTTCTGATATTGAGATTTTTTGACCCTTCAATGAAAGCAGAATGATTTTTCCCATCTATCAATAACATCGGGCCTGATTGTGTGGCATATTTTATTTTACTATTGTTCACAAAGTCCGTTGTTTGGCAAACCCCGGGAAGGTTGTCTTTAGAAATATAAAAGACACCATTCGGCTTTAGATAAAAATTTCCATATCCATCCTTTAAAGTATCTAAAGGTGAAAGGATCTTTTGTTCATAAATAAAAGCCCTTGAGGCGAATTATCTCTATTGTACATACCACCATTCATAGCGAATACTAGTGTCCTGCCTTTGCTCTTTATATTTTGAATACTTTGAAGAACTTCACCCTCGTCATTTTTCCAATAAAGCTGTATCTCCTAGGTTTTTGTGTCCACAATGTAGCTCAAGATAGGAGGCTCTAATAAGTTATTACTGCTTGTAAAAGTAATGAGTCTTCGGTTTTCACAAGTTCATTATCATTAGGCAATTGACTATTATTTAAGCATGATATTAACACAATACTTAGTACAAATAATATTGCGGTTTAACTTTTTCATTCCGCTTTTAAATATCTGGACGGGTTGGTTTTTATCACCTTAATCACGGGGTAAAGCACAGCCAAAAACGCAATCAATAAGCCCCATAACCCTGCAACAGGTATAACATACCAGTAGATAGTTGTTCTGTAGGCATAACTTTGTAGCCACTTTTGCATGGTCCAAATCACGAAAGGTGAAGAAATGATAACAGCATACAAAAGTATTCTAGCCACCTGATTATTGAGAAGCCAGAAAATAGACAAAGTGTTAGCGCCAAGGGTTTTACGTATGGCAATTTCCCTTGTGCGACTCCGCGCCTCCAGACCAATTAATCCAAATAAGCCCAAACATGCTATAGCTATACCAATGAAGGTAGAAATATCCATAATTCGTTGCCACCTGTATTCGCTACCATACATTTCTGTAAACACATCGTTAAGATAGTGAAAATTTAAAGGAATGTCCATTTCTGCTTTTTTCCATGCTTTCTCGAGAAGGGGTACAAAATCTTCATTTTTTCCAGAAGGTACCCTGATCAGTAATTCACTGTAATATGGATTAGAAATCACAAAATAAGTAGGAGCTATGGGTTGACTGAGAGATTGATAGTGAAAGTCTTTTAGGACACCAATAATGCGCAGACTGTCTTTATTCCCCATAGGAAGTAACTCGCCAACCGGTTGGTCAAAAGAGAGCTCCATTGCGAGCTTTTCGTTGATGATGACCGCATGGGTGGCATCGCTCGTAACAGCAACGTCAAAATTCCTACCTTCCTTTAATTCAATTCCTAATACATCCACCCAATTATAATCAATGTAGAACCAATTGGCCTGAACGGACCTTTCATTGTCAAGTGGTAAAACGGTAGCGTTGGACCATGGAAAACTGGACATGGCCGAAAGTTGAAAGCTGTCGTTTAATTCCGTCCTTAGCCGTGATGCAATGGTATTGATATTGGTTTTTATATTATTGGGAATGTCGAGCTGAATCACCTTTTCTGTTTTCAGACCAAGGTCTTTGGTCCTGATAAAATTCATTTGATTGTGCATCACCCAGGAACTTGCCAAAAAGAAAATACAAATAGTAAATTGTATGGTAATGAGCCCCCGAGTCAAATACCCTTTTCCCCGATGCGCAGATTTGTGCCTGAAAATTTTTAGTGGAGCCATGCGTGCAAGAAACAGGGAAGGATATGCTCCTGCTATAAATCCAACCAAATTCACAATTGTAAATACACCTAAAATTATCGAAAAATCGGATACAAAATCAAACTCTAATTTTCGGCCAGTCAAAACACAAAATTGAGGTAGGAAATACCATGCCAACAACAGAGCCATGGATCCCGATATCCATGCAAGAATGATTGATTCCCCCATAAACTGTCTTCCAAGTTGTTGTTTACTTACTCCAATCACCTTTTTTATACCCACTTCTTTTATTGAACTTTCAGCTCCTGCCAGAGCAAGCAATACATAATTGATACATGATATGAGGAGGATAAGCGCCGCTATAGAGGCCATAATATAGGAATATTCTGCTTTGTTACTCTTTAAAAATGAGCTTACCTGGTTGTGGTAAATATCTTTAAGCGGTATGCAATTAATATCCCATATAGGTTCCCCCTTGTATTCGGGAAAGTAATTTTTGAGTTGTTCTTTAATAAATTCAGAATGTTTTTCTGCCACATGGTTTATGTTGAACTCGAAATCATTACTCGTGAATTTTCCTTTTTCAGACTGAACAAAAGTGATTACTTCAAAGTTATCCCAATTGCCCCCATCCGGATATATGCTTTCAATATTAATAATCATATTATTGTCAATGGAAGAGTTGGTCGGAGCATTGGCCATTACGGCACTGACCAGAAAATCCTTGTCATTGGTTTGTATAGTTTTGCCTATTACATCAGACTCTCCGAAATATTTCAAGGCCACACTTTCGCTAATAATAATGTTATTGGGGTCTTTCATGGCACTGGCTTTATCGCCATGTATAATTCTGAAAGAGAACATTTCAAGAAATCCCTTGTCGGTATAAGAAACCCTTTCAGTTTGTTCCTCTTTCCAATTTTTAACAATTAACAGGCCGGTTTTATACCTGCAAAAATTTTCAATACCGCTAACCTCATTGTATAACGTTTCCCCCATTGGATAAGGCACTATTGCACTTTTTTCCCCTTTGTTGGGACCCAATGTCGTTGTATTAACCAGCTGGAAAATCATGTCCCCTTTTTCGTGAAAACGGTTGTAGGAAAATTCGTGTTTAACAAAAAGAAAAATGAGTAGAACCAGAGCTAAACTAATGGAAAGGCCAATAATATTAATAGATCCGTATACCTTGTTACGCATGAATTTTCTGTAAAACAGGGTCAAATTGGGAATCAGTAGAGTGTTTCTAAAAAATCCCCATCGAAATTTATTCCTAAAGAGCAGGGAAGGCCTGAAAAACTTTAAGGTAGAAAAATAGAAATAGAGCTTAGCGTAAGTCGTTCCCTTGTTGTCTTCATTTTCATGAAATTGTTCAATGAGGTCACCGGCAATAGCATCAAAGAGGTAATCGGGACACCATTTTTCCAGCATCCTTAAAATCCATTTAGGGTAATTATTTGCTTTCATAGTGCTGTTACGAGTTAAATCCGGGAATGAGTTGCCAAAGTTTTGTTCTTTTTTCTTGTACCGCCTGCAAAATTGCCCAGCCCGCTTGAGTTAACTCAAATATCCTTTTTTTTCTCCCCCCCCGCACAGAGGTAGCCTCACCGAGGTACGAGGATATATACCCCTTGTCCTCAAGGCGGTATAAGGTTATATGGATGGCACTAAGGCTCACATCCCTGTCCAATTTACTTTTTATTTCGCGCTGAATGTTCACGCCATAGGCTTCTCTTTGTAAAACCCCTGTCATGAGCATCAGTAATTCTTCAAATTCCCCAATATTGTGACCTTTCATTAGCTATTACATTTACATTATATATGTTTATATTTTGTAAATGTAATAAAATGTTCTTAAGTTCCAACTATTTGTATCTGTTTTATGCCATAGGTTGCCTTGGGAAAATGACCGCACCCAGTTACATGCACATTGAGGCATACCCATTGGTTATGGCATGGAGTTTCATTAGGGAAGCTTTGAATTTTGGGGCGCAGGGAGCCAGTGAGTTTCAGGATGTGATGGGTGCGGGGCTGTATCTTCGAAACCGCACCGAGGTAGATCCCAACAAAATCGGACTTTGGGGAGGCTCCTATGGAGGGTACCTCACCGCCATGGGCCTTGCCAAGGCATCCAACCTATTTGCCGCCGGAGTAGATATACATGGAGTGCATGACTGGAACGTGGTAATCAAGAATTTTGTGCCCAGTTATAATTCAGAAGAACGCTTGGAATTCGCACGACTGGCCCTGGCTTCTTCGCCTATGCCCTACGTAAAAGACTGGACCTCGCCCGTGCTCCTCATCCATGGCGACGATG
>JAOUKG010000157.1 GCA_029882725.1 Cyclobacteriaceae bacterium | reverse complement strand
CATCGGCATAATTTCCATTTGGGTTGGGTCTATCCAGAACAATGAAAGGGATATTGGCTTCGGCGGCAGCTTCCATAGCGTAATGCATGGTGCTGATGAACGTGTAAAATCGTGCTCCAACATCCTGAATATCAAAAACCATAACTTCTATGCCCTCCATCATTTCAGGCGTAGGTTTTCTGTTTTTCCCGTAAAGGGAAAATATAGGAATACCTGTTTTACTGTCAACACCGTCTTCAATTTTGGCTCCATCTTCACTGTCGCCGCGAAAACCGTGTTCAGGCCCATAAATAGCTTTTATGGAAACCCCTTTTTCAATCAGGATGTCAACCACGTGCCGACCATCGATTTGAGCCGTAACATTGGTTACCATACCCACTTTTTTTCCTTCCAAAAGGGGTAAATATTTATTGTATTGTTCTGCCGCCAGCATGAATTTTTCGGGTTCGTTGGCTACAGCCAATACAGGTGATTCGGGAGAGCTTGCAATTGTGTCGGGACGAGGGTTACAAGCAGCAATAAAACTTGCAATAAGTATAAAAAATAAATTTTTCATGTTGGTGGAATTAAATTAGCTTTGGTCTAATGCAAAAGCTTCCTTTATTTGCATAATTAAATCAAAAATAATCTTATTTCTTGAACCTGCCTTATTTTATATCAAAAAGAATAAACACTACTGATAAGAAGAGTTTTTCTTCTACTATTCATAAAATTGCAATCTTTAGTATAGGTTTGGGCTTAGCCATTATGATCCTTTCTTTTCTGATTTTAAGGGGTTTTCAATCAACAGTTAAGGAAAAGATCTACTCTTTTAGTTCACATTTTATTATTACCCAATATTTTGGAGCTTCCTCTTTTGAAGAACCTCCCATGAATATCAACACGGCTTTTTATAATAATTATGAAAAGTATGGAATGGTAGATCATGTTCAGGAATATATTCATAAAGCCGGGCTAATTAAAACAGAGGATGAGATTTTAGGGATTGTTTTTAAAGGGGTTGGCAGGTCTTACGATGTGGATAGGATTAATGAATTTATCATAGATGGAAGGTTTATTGAATTTGAAGATTCTACATACTCCAAAGAGGTAATGTTGAGCAAGGTAATTGCTGATAAATTGGATATTTGGACAGGAGATGAAATAATAATCCATTTCTTTCAAGATCCGCCTCGTTCCAGAAAGTTGAAAATCAGTGGGATATACGAAACGAATTTAACCGAATATTTTGATGAAAAAATTATCCTTGGCGACATTGATTTATTGAGGAGGTTGAACAATTGGAATGATTCAATTGCCGGAGGGTTGGAGATTTTTGTTAAAGATATTGAGCAGGTAGATGCTGCGGAAATGATGCTTGTTGGAGCGCTTGAGTATAATCAGGGTTTGGAGAGAGTGAGTGATAAGTACATTCAGATTTTCGAATGGCTCCATTTAATAAGGCGTCAGGTAAATATTTTTTTGGTGATTATTCTGTTTGTGGTTTGTGTCAATATGATTTCCATCATACTTATTTTAATTATGGAACGCACCAACATGATTGGTACGCTGAAAGCTTTGGGTGCTACCAATCATTTGATAAGGAAAATTTTTAGTTTTTCGGGGATGAGTTTGGTTTTGAAAGGTTTGCTGTTGGGAAATGTGTTGGGGATAGGGTTGTGTTATTTGCAGGATAAATTCAAATGGATAAAATTGGATCCTGATGAATATTATATGAGTTATGTGCCCATAGGGTGGGATTTGGATATTATTATTGTATTGAACGTGTTGACATTCACTGTTATTACATTGGTGTTGTTTTTGCCTACAGCCATTATTTCCGGGATACGGCCTATTCAGGCGATTCGGTTTGATTGATATAACATATGTAGGGGCGTAGCATGCTACGCCCCTACATATGTTACGTCAATATCAATTCAGCATAACTACTTTCATTGTCTTCCTGAATTACGTTAAATCCTCTTTTTCTGAACATATAGAGCATAGTAACATTGGCATTCAGTACATTGGCATAGATTTTTCCAATTTTTCGGTCTTTGGCTATTCGCAGGATTTCATCCAATAATTTATTGCCTAATCCAAGGCCTTGCCATTTATCACTTACTACAATAGCAAATTCAGCAGTTTCATTGGTGAAATCGGCAACAATACGACTTACACCTGCCATAACTTTTTTGCCTCCTTCATCAATAAGTGCAATCAGCGCAAGCTCCCTGTCGTAATCGATTTGGGTGTAACGGGTTAGCATATCGTGAGAGACATTGGGAACATACCCGAAAAACCTGAAATATTGTGTTTGTCGGGAAAGACTACCAAAAAATTCACGTTCCAACTCTTCATCTTCAGGTTTAATAGGCCTAACAATTACCTCTTTGTTGTCACCAATTTTCCAATTGTAATGAAGTTGAAGAGGATAGGGAGAAATAATTAGGTGAGAATAATCCGATTTATCCTTCAATTCAATCTTTTCATCCAAAATTATTTTGGCATCAATAACTACCCCACCATCTTTATCTACAGAGAAAGGGTTAATGTCAATTTCTTTAATTTCGGGAAAGTCCATCACCAGGTAGGCAAATTTGTACAATAAAAACCGGATAGATTCCAAATCCACTCCTGGCATTCCCCTATAACCTTTAAGTAATTTATAAATTTTCGTATCCTCGATAAGTCGTTGCGCAAGGGACATATTAAGAGGAGGAAGTCCTAAATTAAGGTCATTGAATACTTCTACGGCAACTCCACCCATTCCAAAAATTATTACAGGACCGAAGATGGGATCTTTTTTGGAGCCAATAATCAGTTCATATTTTTTGTTCACCATTTTCTCGATGAGAATTCCAGTAATGGATGCATTGGGATAGGCATTTTTCGCGGCAGCGATTATAAAATCATACGTTTCTTTTACTTGCTCTTTATTTTTTATATTGAGTTGTACGCCACCGATATCCGATTTATGTGTAATGTCTGGCGAAGCTATTTTCATTACAACAGGATAGCCCAGGGTTTCTGCAATTTTAACTGCGTGAGTGGCCGATGTAGCCATGTCGTTTACATTTACAGGAATATCATATAACTTTAGTACACTTTTGGCTTCGTTTTCAGTAAGAACGAACCTTTTTTGTTTCATGATATCGTGTAAAATTTTTCTGGTACCCTCCTGATCGGGAACGAATTTTTGGGGAATACTAGATGGCGTTTCATAGAGATCGGCGATGTTTCTGGAATACTTGTACATTGACATGAAAGTATTCACAGCATTTTCAGGGGTTCTATACACCGGAATGCTTCCTTGCTCCAGAATAGTACGGCCTTCGGCAACATCACTTTCGCCCATCCATGATGCCAGGATAGGTTTTTTAGTGTTTTTGGCAGCTTCTACAACGGCTTTGGCCACTTCATCGGCCTTGGTCATTGACTGTGGTGTGAGGACAACCAGTATACCATCTACATTGGGTCCGTTCAGACATACTTCGATAGCTGTTTTATATCTTTCTGCGGAAGCATCACCCAAAACATCGATTGGATTTCCATGGCTCCAGTTTTCGGGAAGAGTGCTATTGAGTTTTTCCAAAGTGGGTTGGGAAAGTTCAGAAAGTACTCCTCCTTGTTTTATCAGATGGTCGGTTGCAAGAACACCGGGACCTCCGGCGTTGGTAACAATGGCCAACCGGTTGCCCGTAGGCCGGGGTTGCATGGCCAGGGCCTGTGCAGCATGAAATAATTGCTCGATGGAATCTACAGAAATAATTCCGGCACGTTTGAAAGCGGCCTCAAAAGCTTTTTCATTTCCTGCCAATGTACCGGTATGGGAAAGAGCAACCTTGGCTCCTTGACTACTTTTTCCTGCCTTTAGTACAATGATGGGCTTGGTTCTTGCGAAGGCCCGTGCCGCACTCATAAATTTGCGGGTATGAGTGAGCGACTCCATATATATTACAATACTGTTGGTTGCAGGGTCATTTCCAAAATAATCGATCAGGTCATGAAAACCCACGTCAATCATGGATCCTATCGACACAAAATGGCTAAATCCTACATTTTGTTCAACAGACCAATCGAGAATAGCTGTACAAAGTGCTCCACTTTGTGAAATAAAAGCGATTTTGCCCGGTAGGGCCATCTTATTTGCGAAACTGGCATTTAACTTAATGGAAGGTTTGATAAACCCGAGGCAGTTGGGGCCGATAATTCGCATATTGTATTTCTTGCCGTAATCCAATATGGTTTTAGTTAGTTTTTTTCCTTTTTCCCCGGCCTCCATAAACCCGGCAGAAATAATGACAATTCCTCCTACACCGTATTCGCCACATTCTTTCACTATTTCAGGAACAGTTTCTGCGGGTGTAGCTATAATCGCTAAATCTATAGTATCTCTGGTTTCACTTAATTTCGAATAACTTCTTACTCCATAAATACTTTTGTTTTTGAAATTGATAGGGTAAACTATCCCTTTAAAACCGGAACCAATCATATTTTTTATCAGAGCATGCCCTACACTCCCCTCTTTATTGGAGGCTCCGATAACAGCAACAGTTTGGGGGTCAAATATTCTTTTCATGGTTTTATATGTCCCAAAGGGACTTTATTTTTGTTAATAATTCATCTAAACTAAGTTCATAAGTATTCCATACCATAATTTCTGAATCAGTATGAAATTCCTTGTGCGATGGCCTTTTATGATTTACACCATCTATAAAATTTTGTATGGCTTTCGGAAGTATCTCTGTATCGTAACCACCTTCAAGTATAGCGAATAATTGTTTGAAATTGCTACTTAATAACTTTCCAATTTTATGAAACCCATCCAGGGAATATCTCAATTGCAGGAGAGGGTCGTAAATATGTCCGTCAAAACCGGCAGATACCCCCACCACATCGGGGTTGAATTTTTTTACAATGGGTAGAATAGCCTTAAAAGCATCTAAAAGGATATCATCTCCAGCCTGAGGGGGAACCGGTATATTGAGTGTATAACCAAGGCCTTTTCCTCGTCCTATTTCGTCTTTATCGCCGTTGCCGGGAAAAGCAGGGAATTGATGGATTGAACAATACAATACTTGATCAGATTCGTAAAATATATCGGCTGTTCCATCACCGTAGTGTCCGTCAAAATCAAAAATAAACACCTTTTTACCCTGATTAACCAAATGTTGGGCCGCAATGGCAATGTTGTTAAACAGGCAGAATCCGGAACCTCTATTTCTGTAAGCATGGTGTCCCGGAGGCCTGCTTAATGCGAAATTACCTGTTTCTGCCGCCAAAACAGCAGCAGAGGCACCGTAAACGGCTGTTTCAAAACTTTTTGGTGAGGTTAGGGTATCTCCATCGAGAGGACGGGATACGGCAGAATACTCTTTTACTTTGTTGATGTATTCCAGGCTGTGTACAAGTTCTACCAGTTCAAGGCGGTAATCCAGAGGGGTGTCGGGTAAATTATTGAAGCTATTCAATCGTTCAATACACTCCGGGTGTTGCCCTGTATCGTGAGATAGAAATATTTTATTGTATAGTAGTTTCATATTGCGGGGGTAAAATTAAGGTGATAATTGTTCTGTAAACCTAATTTTTGTCATAAAATATAATGATCTGTAAAGGCATCATGTCTGATAACTTTTAAATCGTGATTCAATGCCGTTTGTCTTCAGCATTCTATTACAATCTGAAATATCTTCGAATTTTGCGAACTTTTTGGATTTTACGAACCTTTCGAAGGTTTGGAACCTTCGAAAGGTTTCGTAAATTTCGGCAATTATAGACAAAACAACCGTTTATAAACGTTTATATCCGTTTCATTTTAACTCGGTTAATACCGTTAATTAAAAAGAAAAATACGGGGAGAATTCAGATAAATTATCTTTCACGAAGCCTGGAGAACACGAAGGTTGCTTTTCTACAGGTAAAGATTTAAATCTTTAAATTAACTATTTGTTTAAATCCGAGATATTCAATTGGAAGTTTAGCCATTATGGTGAGTTTCAAAGTCTACTTCTTTTACGCGTATTTGAAGCGTTTTTGAATCGTAATAGAATCGCTTTTACCTGAAAAGGGTCATCCGTGCCCCGACCCTGTAGGAGGTATAAACTTAATTTAACGGCATTGTAACCGGAGGTCCAAACACAATGGGGTAATAACAGATACCCTGCATAGTGTCTCTATGATGATTTGTTTCGGTTGCGATCGGGTAAATTGCCTATTAATTCGGCGATTTTTAATTTTATTACCCCAAAAAAGGCCTCTTTGAAAATTCCTTTCGACATTTTCGACGTGCCACGTGTGCGATCGGTAAAAATGATGGGTACCTCTTTCACAATGTAACCGAATTTTACTGCAAGGAATTTCATTTCAATTTGAAATGCATAACCAATGAATTTGATTTTATCGAGGTCTATTCTTTCCAGAACTTTTCGGTGCCAGCAGGCAAACCCGGCAGTAGTGTCTTTTATGTCCACGCCGGTAATCATCCTGACATACACACTTGCTCCATACGACATAATTACCCTGCTTAGTGGCCAGTTTACTACATTGACACCTGTTATATATCTCGATCCTACGGCTACATCCGCACCGTCATCGGCACAAGCCATATACAATTTAATAAGGTCTTTGGGATCATGAGAGAAATCAGCGTCCA
>JAOUKG010000156.1 GCA_029882725.1 Cyclobacteriaceae bacterium | reverse complement strand
CTTTTGTGGATCGTCATCGCCTTTCTGTTCTTCCATTAAATCGTAGTTAAGCGATCTTCCATCTACTCTTGGTGGTGTACCTGTTTTCATTCTTCCTGATTCAAAACCAAGTTCAACCAATTGTTCTGTTATGCCTTTGGAAGCTCGTTCCCCGGTTCTTCCCCCGCCAAACTGTTTTTCCCCAATGTGTATTATTCCATTTAGAAACGTACCGTTTGTTAGTATAACAGCTTCACTTTCTACTTCTATACCCATACTTGTTTTCACACCACATACTTTTTGATTTTTAACAAGTATGCCTGTGACCATATCTTGCCAGAAATCAACATTAGCTGTATTTTCAAGAACGTTTCTCCACTCCGCAGCAAATAGCATTCTGTCATTTTGTGTACGAGGACTCCACATTGCTGGTCCTTTAGACTTGTTAAGCATTCTAAATTGTATCATAGATTTGTCTGATACAATTCCTGAATAACCCCCAAGAGCATCAATTTCCCTTACTATTTGTCCTTTTGCCACACCTCCCATTGCTGGGTTGCATGACATCTGGGCAATGGTATTCATATTCATTGTTATGAGTAATACTTTTGAACCCATATTTGCAGCTGAAGTTGCTGCTTCGCATCCTGCATGCCCTGCCCCTACTACTATTATATCGTATTTTTGTAACATTGGTTTACCATTTTAATGTTCCACGTGGAACATTATTTTTATTGTTGTTTTAAATGTTTCACGTGAAACATTTTGTGTAAAAAATCAGAAAGAATTTTTAAGTGAAATTTCACATCTCAAGTCGCAAAGATAAGCACTCATTTTCTTTCATTCTCATTTCTTTTGTTGATAAATCATCTTTATCTCCAAAACCTAATAAGTGCAGTACTCCATGTATTAAAACCCGGTCGAGTTCATCGTTAAAGGATTCAGAATGTTTAACGGCATTTTCCTTAACTCGATCCAGAGAAACATAAATATCTCCTTCAATATCTTCTTCTTTTTCAGAGAGGTCGAAAGTAATGATATCGGTATAAAAATGATGTTGAAGGTGTTGTTTGTTTATTTCGAGTAGGTATTCATCATCACAAAATATGTAATTTAATGTTTTAACAACGTGCCCTTCTTGGTTTACTACTTGTTTTATCCATGCTTTCCGCTTTCTAATGTTTTTTAGTTGAGCGTTAATCGATTCGAAAAAAAATGAGATTGCCATTAATCTATAAAAAATTCTAATATTACAACTTTACCTTCTTGTTCAAAAACCACTTCGTCTGAAAGGTTTTTCATTAAAAATATACCTCTTCCACCTGGTTTGTCAAGATTTTCAGGCGATGTTGGATCAGGCAGATTGTAATAATCGAAGCCTATTCCCTCATCCTCTATCACAAATTTTATGCTGCTATCTTCTATTTTTAAAGTAAGCTTCACATTTTTTGCCTTTTCGTTCTTGTTTCCATGCTTAATGGCGTTGTTCACGGCTTCAGTTACGGCAATCATTATGTTGCCGTAGATATCTTCATTTAAAGAGAATTTTTCTTTTGCATTATCAATGAAGCTTTCGATCATTCGAATATTCTCAGATAGAGATGGGATTTGAATATTTATCTGGTTCATAGGCTATTTTAAATTGGGTTTGCCAATTCTTTTGAAATAATCGGAAACTTCTTTTTTATAATATGGATATAATTTAACGGGTACTGTTTTTAACATTTCTATTTCTTGTTCTTTCTTCTTTAAATAGTCCTCAAATGCATTGGGAAGTATTTTTTCGTAGTAGTTTGCGGTCTCTCCTTTTCTTTCATCGTCCATTTCTTTTTCTCGTAACGCATTTTCCGCTTCTAATAATCTCGTAAGTATATCTCGTTGGCGTCGTATCATTTGCTCAGTTAAACGCTTGTTAACTAAATCCATTTCAGTGCTCTCCATCTTATCGGGAAGATCTCCACCGGGAACACCGCTTTTTTCAGTGTCATTGCCTTCTAGTCTACGCTGCATCTCTTTCAAGGCTTCTCTAATACGTGCCTGTTCAGCTGCCAATTTAGCTAATTCTTCGGATAATTCGCGTCCCGTTTTACCACTCTCCTTTAATTTTTCAATTTGTTGATTTAATTGTTGCTGTAATTCCGAAAGTGAGGGGCTATTCTGTTTCTTTCCTTTACTAATTCCTGAACTCTCTGATAATGCATCCATCATCTGATCCATAACATCATCCAACAGTAAAGCCAGATTATTCATGGAAGTCATGGCAAATTGCTGGTCGCTTACCGCTTTGTATTTTTTTCTTTCTTTTAATGCGTCCATGCTCTTTTCCATATGTTCATTCATTTCAGACACTTCTCGAGTTATAAATGAACTTAATTGAAATACTCGCTTGGATAAACTTATCAAACTATCTTCTATTACCTTTGAATCATCCCTCAACTTTAATTGTGTTTGAGATAAGGCAACAAACCGGGGATCTAATTCATTCACTTCTCTGAACTCCTTAAATAAACTTTCCTGATCAAATGAAAGTTTTAATAAGCTGTGAACAATATTTTTTAAATCGTCCAAATTCTCCATCATCATCTCCATTTCCATTCCTGCGGCCATATTTTCCATCTGTTCAGCCATTTTTTTCATCTTTTCTCCAGCCTTTTGCTGCGATTCCCCTGCACTGTTTTGCTTCTCTTTCTTACTGCCTTGTTCCTGTTCTGAATTTTGCTCAGTTCCTTCCTTACTTTCCTTAGCGCCGCCATTGTCTTCTTTCTCCCCTTCAGATGATTGTTCTTTCTCTGTTGATGTATTGTCTTTACTTTGATCTTTTTCAGTGTTCTCGGTCGATTCTTTCTCGCTATTTTTATCCTTTGAGTTTTGCTCTTCTTCCTTTTCTATGCCTTTATCAGATAAATCTTCAAGGTTTTCTTTGGCGTTGTTTTGTTCTTCCTCTATTTCTTTACTTAAATTTTCTACGTCAGGCAACTGCATGGGCCTATCCAATTCCTGATTTAACTCTTGAATTTTATCAATATTATTTTCTGTTTCTTTAAAGTTATCATTAAGTTTATTTTGTTTTTCCAAGAGTTCCTTGAAATTTTCTTTTTCAGATAAAGTCTCATTTGCCAGTTTGGTTTGATCTTCCTCGATCTCTTTTAATTCTTTTATGGTTTCATTAATCTCATGTTCCAATTTTAATTTCTTGAACAACTCCAATGCCCTTTCAAGTTCCTTTTCAGCATTGTTTTGTTTTTTACTCAATTTATCAAGCATGTCCTGAACCTGATCTACTCCAGCATTCTCCTCAAGCAGCTTTTGTAGCTCCTCATAAAGCTTTCGTGTTTCCTCATCCAATACCTCATCCATCAATTCTTGCAACTGACGAGCCTTTTCTTTCAATTTTTCGTCTTGTGGACTAAATTGATCTCGTTGCATATTGTTCATACGATTCATTTCCCGTAACTCATCAATAGCTTTTTCAAGATCTTCCTTTTCTTTTAGTATTTCTTTTATTAATTGTTGGTCTTCCCAATTCAATTGTTTTTTCCCTTTTAGCTTGTTTTCGGCTTCTTCCAGCTTTTTACGGAGATTCTTGGCTTCCTCAATTGACTCTTCTGCTTTTTCTTCTGTTTTTGATGTGGTTTTTCCAATTTCTTCTTTTATCTCCTTCTTACTTGGTATTTTGAATATATGTACTGAAGAACGAGAAGCTTTAGAACCATTTACCTGATCATTGTCCCAAACTTCTAAATAATATCGAAGCTGTTCTCCTTTAGAAATCTCAATAGAATCCAGCATCCATCGATAATAAAAGGCTTGACTTTCTTGCCCGGGATTGATTTGAATCATTTTTTTATCACTCTTCTTTTCTTTGCCTTTGTTATCTATTATAGTATAGTGTAAAAGAAGTTTTTTTAATCCGTAATCGTCTGAAATATTTCCTGCCAAAGCCACCATGCTGTACAATATGGTATCACCAAATGTATTTGAGCTTATTTCCGGGAACTGGTCTTTTATTACCTTGACATTATAAAATAGATTTTCCTTGTTCTTACTGTATTTGTTTTCAAGTTCTAAAATGTAATTTTCGTTATTGTGAAAGGTTTTGCTAATTTCAAAGTTTTGGTTTCCAACTGAAGTTCCCTTAATATATGTGGAGTCATTTAAAAATAAAGCCTGCAGGCTTTCTGTTTCAATGGTGGAAACTAGCCAGTTTACCTTGGTTCCTTCAGGTACTTCTAAATTTCCGGTATTTGAGAGCCTTTCGTTACTGCGTTTTGTGTAATTTGGAAAATTGAGATTAACATTAAAATCTTTTAGGCCGGGACGCTCATAAACATCAACAAAATAATTTTCACTTATAAACCCTGCGGCCTCAAAATTAAATGTCTTTTGTGTCTGTAATTTATTGAAAGAATAGATGAACTCATTTGTTGTTAAATGATCTAATTTGATTCTTCGGTTTCCTTGAATAATATATGCATTTTCGGGGATAGCACTTCCTATAAGTTTAAGCCTTACTTCAAAGTCTTCATTTCTGAACCCGTAATCGTTCATTGTTACCTGGAAAGTAAATGGAGCTGCAGGGGTGTAATCTTGATTGAAATGGAGAATTCTATCCGTGCTGGTTGTGAAAATAATGGGTTTGAAAATCAGTAGTAAAATAACCAATGAAACCGGAGAAAGCAGGTATTTCAGATATTTTTTGTTCTCACTCCATTTTATGGCCGATTTAAAAGTAACAACAGAAACTTCAGTTGATTTTTGTTTGATTCCTGCAATAACCAGATCACTTAATTCTTCTCTTTTAGATAGTTGTAAAAAGTTGAGTAAACGGTCTTGAATTGAAGGAAATGAGTTTCCTATTAATCTTGCTGCTTCTTCGTCACTTAACCCTTTTTTCTGGCCTGTTAATACTAACAAGGGATGCAGTATATAATAAATAAATGTGAAAATGAAACTGCCACTAAGTAGAATAAAGAAAATAAACCTTAGTATTTTTCCAAAATTAAATGAAAACTCTAAGAAGGTGACAAAAATAAAGACACTTAGTACAATAGTAAACAACAACAACAACCCCTTGAGAAGTTTGTTTAGGTAAAACTTCCTTCGGAATTCCTGTAATTGGTCAAAAATATGTTTATCGTATCCGTATTCCCCCATATTTGGTAATCCTTATCCTAATAATACGTTATACAACTGTGCTTAGTTCTGGTCAAAGTTCAGCAAATTATATTTTAACCTTTCTATAAACAAATTATTATAGAGTAAAGCAAGCGGTTTTGGGTTGAAATTCAATTATTTAACTTTCCATTTCGCCCAATTCTACTTCTAACGCACTGGTACTAATTAATAATTCCCGCAAACTTATAAAAAGAGAAACCAATAAACTGAACATACTTCCACCAAAAGTAAAATTTGCATACAAACCTAAATTCTGAAAAATCAAAAACATACTCAATACACAAAAAACAAAGCTTATTACCCCAAAAATTTGCATCCATTTTATTAAATGAATACGCATACGCAAGTTTTTGATTTGTATTAAAATAATTTTTTGATTTGGAAACTCTAAATGCTTTTTATGTAAACTTCTTATAAGTGTAGCAACAGCCAAAAATCGATTGGTATAAGCCAACAATAGTAATGTTATTGCAGGGAATAATAACGCTGGAGTATTAATTGTAATAGTCATTAAAAAATTATAGTTCGTTTTTGTCCTATTTAAATTCGGGATGTGCATCCTCAAAATCTGTATTGTTTTGAACGGCAGTGGCTAATTCAAGCAATTTGCCTTCTTCAAAAAGATTTCCTAAAAAAGAAATACTGGTAGGACTCCCCTCTTCATTTACCCCATTAGGAATTACAACACATGGGTGGCCGGTAAGATTGGTAATGAGCAGTTGACTTCCACCAAAGCTGGGTGTTACAATTACGTCGTACTCTTTCATTATTTTGTGCATCTCTTGAATCAGTTGATATCTCACCCGATTGGCATTGATGTATTCTACGGCCGGAATGAAACGGGAATTTCTAAAAGAATTTGGCCATGCTCCCTTATCTTGTCTTACAAGCAGATCATCGCGATTGGATCGTGTAAGTTCATCAAAGGCAGCTGCAGATTCTGCTACAAGTATAATTCTTAAAGAAGAAATAGGTAAATCTTCAGGAAAAGTTACCGCTATTGGTTCAATACCCAGTGCCCTGATTGCTTCCAGACTCTTCTCATCATTCTCTTTGTTTCGGCTGTTTTCGAAGTAATCTTTTAAATAACCCACTTTTAACTTTGTAACATCTTTGGTTGCATCAAAATTGAAGGGGAAATCGTAGAGGGTTTGGTCAATTTCATCAGGTCCATAAATGGCATTGAAAACCAAAGCGCAATCCAGTGCGGTTCTACATATTGGCCCTATTTTGTCCATGCTCCAGCTAAGTGCCATTGCTCCAGTACGGCTTACTCTACCGTAACTGGGTCGTAAGCCACTTGCACCACAACGAGTGGATGGGGAAACAATACTTCCCAAAGTTTCGGTGCCAATACTAAAACCAACTAACCCTGCAACTGTGGCTGATGCACTACCGGCACTACTTCCGGAACTTCCCTGTTCCAGGTTCCATGGGTTTTTCGTTACTCCTCCGTACCAAACATCGCCCATAGCCAATGC
>JAOUKG010000155.1 GCA_029882725.1 Cyclobacteriaceae bacterium | reverse complement strand
AGGTCGTCTATTTTATATAGGGGCAGGCACAAGTGGGCGATTAGGCATATTGGATGCTTCAGAGATTCCCCCCACCTATGGCCTTGAACCCGGTTGGGTAATTGGCCTCATAGCAGGAGGCGATACAGCCATACGCACTTCGGTTGAGCACGCTGAGGATGACAAAGAGCAAGCCTGGGCAGATTTAAAGAAATATAATATATCTCAAAAAGATGTTGTTGTAGGTATTGCGGCTTCAGGAACTACACCCTATGTAATTGGTGGAGTGGAAACTGCAAGAAAAAATGGTTTGGTTACTGGTTGTATCACCTGCAATACCGGTACCGGCCTGGCTGCTGCTGCTGAATATCCTATTGAAGTAGTTGTAGGGCCTGAATTTGTAACAGGTAGTACACGAATGAAATCAGGAACCGCTCAGAAACTTGTTTTGAACATGATTTCTACTTCTACCATGATAAAATTAGGCCGGGTGAAAGGCAACAAAATGGTAGATATGAAATTGAGTAATGTGAAATTAATAGACCGGGGAGTTCGTATGTTAATGGAAGAGTTATCAATTCCACGTGAAGAAGCTGAAGATTTATTAAAAAAATATGGAAGTGTACGAAATGCAATAAGTCAGTTAAAATAACTTTGACTGACCATCAATCATTGCAAAACATTTTATCATAATCCTCTTCGTCAATGCCTCCTTTCCACAATACTTTCCCGTGGGTGTCAAAATAGATCAATACATAATAGGAGGCACTGGAAATATATTTTTCAGCAACAAGGAATGGACTTCTATAACTTATATAAGAAAATTCAGGTTCTATTAAAGTGCCAAGCTGAGGACTTATAAGACCTTCTCCTTTTTTTGATTTGGTCTTAAAATAGCTAATTCCCTTTTCACTAAACAAAAACTTTACTTCGCTCATGCCCGATACTTTAAAGTAGTCTTTAACGGGTATATATATGTGATAAAAACCATCCCATTTCACTAAATAAGAAGAATCATTCCATATTTTAATTTCTTCAAATAATCGGTCATTTAACTTTTTCAGCTTTTGAGTCAATAACTGGTAGGAGCCATTTTTAAAGACTATTATTTGATTCAAAATACCTTTCTCTACTTTTCTATCATATTCAGGATTAACTAAAAGTTGCGATTTGGGATCGTAAAAACCTAATTTTCCTTTTCTCAATAATGAAACAGTTCCATCACTGTTCATTCCAATAGATTCATACTCCTCCGAAAGCAACTTTGTTCCTTGTACCGAATACAACCCCTTTTTTCCTTTTTTTTCAGTTAAAATTAAATCCGCACCCAAAACAGAGATCTCGTCGTATTTGCCACTCAATACTGTTTTTCCCCTCTTATTGATTAACAAGGAGTTTTTTTCGTTGATAATTTGAATGTATTCCATTCCCCCGGTGTTTTTAATCAACCTAAATGTTTGATCCGGGGACAAAGTAATTTTTCCACTATCGGAAGGGACTAAAAACAGGGAATCGGCGTTACTTACCACGGCATAACTACCACCCCATAATTTAACAGAATCGTAAACAACCAATTTATCTGTTTTCAAATTGATAAGGTAATATTTCCCATCAGAGCGTGCCGACATATAATCGAGACTTTGGGTGATATTGCTACAATCATCCAGTAAAGTGTTGAACTGCATATCCAGAAATGAAGATTTCCCCTCTTTTTTTACCAGGTATCCGTTTTTTAAAGGTTCAATATTTTGTACATCCAATGAAATATCAAATCCTGAGTCCTTATTAATTATTCCTTCAGATGTTCCGGTTTGAACCCAAAGTTTGCCTTCGGCGAGGGTTTCCAAATCGTCGTAAATGAAGACAAGATTTGGGTTTTCACTATTAGCCGCCTTTTTCAATTCATTTGCAGTGGTAACAGCCCACCTTTGGTTTTTCAGTAAAAGAATTGAGTTATAGTAAAATCCTATACTATCATACTCATGGGGAAGAATATCAATCCCTGCAAAAGAATGAAGCCCCCACTTGCCTTTAAAAAGGGACCCAATAAATTGGCCATTAATTACTTCAATATCATCGTATAGAAAATTTAAAACCAAATCACCTGTTTTGTGTAAAGCACCTACCTTATTTTCATTTTCTAACTTGATAATTCCATAACCCAAATCATCTATAAAGGTTACGGGACCTTTATAGATAGGTTTTCCACTTCGACGGGCTACAATTCCCTCGTTGTTTTCGAAAAATAACATCACATCACTATTCAATGGTTCACAGAGATATTGATCGCTCAATTGAGTAAAATAGTTGGGGAATACCGTTTTTCCATCCTCATTTATGAAATTATATCCTTGCTTTTCGATGATGGGGATTAATTTTTTCCTTTCTTTTTCCAAATCATTCTTAAGGGAATCGGTCAACCATTTTTGATTTTCCCATTGGGTAGTACTGTCTTCTTTTAAAATATGAAAAAGGTACTCTTTCGATTTATTAAGAATCATTTCCGATCTACCAAATTCAAAGAAAGTGAGGAAATCAGAAGTTTTGTTCCCAGCGGTCGAAATGGCAAATATTTTACTTTCAACCTGAATTCTATAAAGGGTACCCGGCTGGTCTTCAAGAAATTTATAGTATCCTTCCAAGGTTCCATCTGTTGAAACAGATTGAAACCGCAAACTGTCATACCTTTTTTTTGCATCTACAATTTCTTCGGCATCCGGGTAATCGTGAATAAACCTGCTATAGGCTTCGTAAGTGTTTTCTTCCAGAGTAAGGCCATAGGCTACTATTTCTCTTTGCCTAACTGCTTTTGAAAATTGACGGGACGAGGGGTGGTTAATTATAAATTCTGAATAGCTCTTAACCGTATTTAAATTGGAGGCCCTTTCAAAAGAAAGGCTGTCTAAAAGATTTTTTTGAGTATCGAGCATCAAACTATCTATCCCATTCCGGCTAAGCTTTTCTCTTTCTTTTACATTGAGTACTTTAAGCGATTTTTTAGCTTTTAGAATAAAGAAATAGGCAGAATCCAGATTGGTATTGGGGAAGGAAGGCTCATTGAATAATCGTGACCAACCATAATGTACCGATGGATCGAGAGAGTCTTTTTCAATTGCTTTTTGCAACAACTCCTTTGCTTTTTCAAAATTCCCTTCATTAAGATTATCCAAAGCTCTTTTTACCTGTCCGGTTTGGGCTATTAAATTTGTAAAGCCCATAAAAAAAAGCAAAAGAAAAGACAGTTTCTTACCCATCCCGTAAAAATAATGAATTCTTGGGGAAAATTGTTTTTTGCATGGGCGGGGCGTAAGTTTTTTCAAATCTGCGGGCGGAAGATTTTACAACCCAGAGGGTGGACAATTTACAATCATATAGGTGGAATTTTTTACAACTCTGAGGGCGGAAGATTTTCCGCCCCTGCTACGGGCGGATTTTGTCTAATGAAATGGCTTTTCCTTTGCTTCTTCTGCTAATTGCGGCGGCTTCCATGCAGGTATAAAGTTCCAACGTTTCTTTGTGATCAACCGGAGCAATGCCTGTTTTAAAGAATTTTAATAATGCCGGCATCATATTTCCATAACCACTAAATGGCCCTAAAGGTTGTACACTTTTGGTACCGTAGGCCATGCCCCCATATTGTTGTCTTTTTTTCAAATCACCCCTAAAATTTCCTACCCTGCCATCTTTCCAAACGGCCTTCACAAAGATAAAATCACCTTTTTCTTCTGTCTGAACATATTCACAACCAGTACCCATTACAGCAAAGAGAATTTCCATTCCATGAATACCATACCAGTAAAAATCTGAGTGTGAAGGCTCAAAATCAATTGGGCTATAGGCATCGGCCCCAATTACATCTCCAATCAACCCTTCATTTCTTATTTCCTCGATATTGTTCAAATACCTTAAACTACTTGATGAAAACATGGGAGATTTGTATTTCTCTGCCAATTCGTATATTTCATAAACCTCCTTTATTTGAGCAGCCACCGGTTTATCAATAAAAACAGGCTTTCCTGATTTTAAAACTATTTTTGCTTGTTCCAGGTGCAATTTTCCGTCGTTGGTTTCCAACAGAATGGCGTCTGACTTTTCAACTACCTCTTCAATACTATTCAACACCTCTACACCTAATTCTTTCACTGCTTTTTCGTATTCCGGAATCCTTTCATAACTGGAAGGAATCGTTTTACTTCCACAACGACAGGCCACTTTCACTTTAAAAGGTTTGCCTTCCTGAGGGAACTCACCGCTATTTATAAAACGGGTAAAAGCCACACTGTGCGAAGTATCCAATCCAATTATACCTATTGTAGCTGTATCGTCAGCCATGAGAGGAATAGAGGGAAGTAGTGCAGATCCTAAAGAAATGGCTGCTGTATTTTTAATGAAAGATCGTCTATTTGTATTCATGCCTTTAAAATAGACAATGAAACTTTAATTATTAAGAAAAATTATATCAAACTCCCAAAAACTTAACATAGTCGGTGCATATTTGGGTTTGATAGTTTTAAATTACATAAACCGGGTTATTATTCTCAACAAAAGTAACACACCCATAAGGTTCTTACCTATTATTATTGTATTTTGAAGCACTAATGAAACCATATATGCTATGAATTTTAAACTTACAGAGGAACAACTTGCGGTTCGGGATGCAGCTCGTGATTTTGCGAAAACTGAATTACTACCAGGTGTAATAGAAAGGGATACGCATCAAAAATTTCCCCTCGATCAAGTAAAAAAAATGGGAGAGTTGGGTTTTATGGGCATGATGACTGACCCAAAATACAACGGTGGGGGTATGGACACAATTTCCTATGTTTTGGCTATGGAAGAGATTTCAAAAATTGATGCTTCTGCTTCGGTGTGTATGTCGGTTAATAACTCACTGGTGTGTTGGGGATTGGAGAAATACGGTACCGAGGAGCAGAAAGAAAAATATTTAAAGCGCCTGGCCACAGGTGAAATCATTGGAGCTTTTTGTTTGTCTGAACCGGAAGCAGGTTCAGATGCCACTTCGCAAAGTACCACTGCTGAAGACAAAGGTGATTACTACTTGTTAAATGGCACTAAAAATTGGATTACAAATGGAAGCAATGCCGGAGTGTATATTGTTATTGCCCAAACTTACCCTGAAAAAAAACATAAAGGAATAAACGCACTTATTGTGGAAAGGGGACTAGATGGGTTTGTAGTGGGCAAGAAAGAAGATAAGATGGGAATACGAGGATCCGACACCCATTCCCTTATGTTTCAGGATGTAAAAGTTCCTAAAGAAAATCGTATTGGCGAAGATGGTTTTGGATTTACATTCGCAATGAACACCTTAAATGGGGGAAGAATTGGTATTGCTTCACAGGCTCTGGGCATTGCGAGTGGTGCCTATGAACTCGCCTTGCAATACAGTAAAGAAAGAAGTGCCTTTGGCAAAAAAATATCAAACCATCAGGCAATTCAATTCAAATTAGCCGATATGGCTATGGAAATTGAAGCAGCAAGGTTGATGTGCTTAAAGGCTGCATATACAAAAGATGAAGGGGAAGATTTTTCAATGGAGGCTGCCATGGCAAAATTATTTGCATCGGAGGTAGCACAGCGAGTTACTACCGAAGCCGTACAGATACATGGAGGATACGGTTATGTAAAAGAGTTCCATGTGGAAAGATTAATGAGAGATGCTAAAATCACTCAGATTTATGAGGGCACTTCAGAAATTCAAAGAATAGTTATATCCCGAACCCTCTTAAAATAAATATAATTAAACTTCATGTAGAAAATTGTATAATTCATGATTTTTAGTGAAATTGCTTACCGTAAAGTGTATATGTTTTATAATTAAAATACAAAATGATAGCTGAAGATTATAATAAAGTTATTGAATCTTTGAGTATAAGATTCGTAAAATGTGACAATGTATCGATTTACAACAGTTTTGCCGTTAAGGACTTTGAAGAATCGGAGAATATTATAATATTTTTAAGAAGGGGAACCTTGAAATATGGCAAAAAAGATGAGGTTGTAAAAGAAGGTCATGCGTTGATGATTCCTGCCAACAGAAAGCATCAAATATCTTTTGGAAATGCAGGAGAAAGAAACCCTGTATTAAATATGGAAGAATTTAGATTCCGTAAGAATGAGTTTTTTAAATACAACCCAGAAGATAATGGAGGTAAAGGCCCCGTTTGTGAAATCACAGTATTAACATTTGATACTCGTGTATTTGATACAGTGAGTTTCTTTTATGCTCTTGAAATACCTGCATTTACCCTTGATCATCCTAAGTTAAATAGTATTATTTATGATATTACTTTAGAGCAAAATGAGAAAAAAGATGGTTCTCAAAGGGTAATAAGCTTAAAAACTGAGCATGTTGCTATCGAAATTGTGAGGTATATTCTCGAGAATAATTTATTTGTTGAGAAAATGGTCACAAACAGCACCTACTTTAAAGATCCTCGTCTTATCAAATTATTTAAATTTATTAAAGATAATTTAGGGAATGAACTTACTAATAAACGCCTTGCAGAAATTGCAGATGTTTCGGAAGATTATGTAGGTCAATATTTTAAAGCCCTTACCGGTATAAACCCACAGGATTATATTGAATATCAACGTATGGAACACGCCGTTGATTTATTGAGAACCACAAAAATTAGCATTAGGGATG